>RHAI01000046.1 GCA_010028705.1 bacterium | reverse complement strand
TAAACGAATATTTCCCCGTCCTTGGAAGACGCAATATCGATTATATTCCCCTTTTCGTCCTTACGTTCCTGTAGATCTGCACCGAATATCTTAATAAACCCTTCACTTTCGGCAACAACATACTCGTAGCCAGGATCGTATTCTGCAATTACATCACCAACAGTTATAGGTTTACTTTGATCAGCGACGAGAATACTACCTCGGGGGATTAGATAGGAGCGCTTTTGATTCTCATCCATCAAAATATTTAACACACCTTCGCCGGTTGTCACCCAATAACTATTGCCGCCATGTTCTTTAATTCGGCTTGTAGCCAATTCTTTTGGAATTTCCAACTTCCCTGCGTGCTTGGCTTTTATATCCAGCTTAGCAGATTTCCGAAGGTCAACCCCTCCAGTGTGGAACGTACGCATTGTTAGCTGGGTACCCGGCTCCCCAATCGATTGCGCAGCAATGATACCAACCGCTTCACCGATGTTAATCAACTTTCCAGAAGACAGGTCTATACCGTAGCATTTCTGACAAATACCACGCTCAGATTTACACCGATAAATACTCCTAACCTTTACGGAGTCTTTACCTATTTCATTCACTTTTTGAGCGTCCAATTCGCTTATTAACTGTCCTGATTGGATAAATCTATTTCCGGACTGATCTGATATATCCTCAAGCGAATATCGACCCGAAATCAATTCTACCAACGGAACGATAATATTTATTCCATCCTTAATAGCTTGCGCCTCGATCCCGTCGGATACATTACAATCTTCCTCAACAATCATTACATCTTGCGCAACATCAACCAACCGCCGAGTCAAATACCCAGAATCTGCAGTTCGAAGCGCGGTATCAACGAGACCTTTTCGCGCTCCATAAGAAGAAATGAAATACTCCGTCAGCGTTAGGCCTTCTTTAAAATTAGAAGTAATAGGAATATCAACAGTACGCCCCTGTGCATCAGACATCAAACCCCGCATACCGGCTAACTGCCTGACCTGATCCATATTTCCCCTTGCGCCAGAATTTGCCATTATATACAAATTATTTAGTCGGCCTAAACCGTTCTCAAGGGCTGATGAAACAACTTGGGTAGTCTCACGCCAAATATCGTTCGAACGCAATTGTTTTTCTCTTGACGAGACACTTCCCAAAGCATGCAATCGTTCTAATTTGTCAATCTCTTTTTCAGCGTTTTCCAGAATGCCAGATTTTTCACCGGGCACTCTCAAATCATCAATAGATATAGAAATTCCAGAAAGTGTCGAGTAACGGAACCCCATTGTTTTTAACCGATCAAGAAGCGATACAATTACGTCATTCCCGTATTTATGGTACCAGCGAAACACCAAATCACTGAGTTTCTTTTTTCCAACAACTTCATTAACAAACTCATCAGGAACGAATCCATGTTCGGCCAACACTTCGGACACTGCAGTATTTAAAATAAGCCTGCCCATGGTTGTCGTATAACGACTACCGTTCACACGCACTACAATCTCAGACTGCAGCCCGATAACTCTAGCTTCCCAAGCTCTAAGCGCTTCAGATGCGTCGGCAAAGGCCTTTCCACGACCTAATTCACTATCAGGATTTTCAACGGTTAAGAAATAAATGCCTAAAACCATATCTTGGGTCGGAGTAACTATAGCCTTACCGCTAGACGGGGACAAAATGTTGTTAACAGCCATAATCAACAACCGGACTTCAGCCTGCGCCTCCAATGACAACGGAACGTGAACAGCCATTTGGTCACCGTCAAAATCTGCGTTAAATGCCGTGCAGACGAGGGGATGTATTTGAATAGCAGAGCCCTCAACAAGAATAGGCTCAAAAGCCTGAATACCTAATCGATGCAGCGTCGGTGCCCGATTCAGCAATACAGGTTGACCTTTTATGACCTCCTCGAGTACATCCCACACGACTACATCACGCTTTTCAATCTTACGTTTAGCAGACTTAACGTTCGAAACATGACCGTATTCAACTAACTTTCGAATCACAAAGGGCTTAAATAGCTCTAAAGCCATTTCTTTCGGCAAACCACATTGGTTAAATTTCAAATGAGGCCCAACAACAATTACGGACCGAGCGGAATAGTCCACTCGTTTTCCCAGCAGGTTTTGCCTGAACCGCCCCTGTTTTCCCTCGATAATGTTGCCGAGAGACTTCAATGGGCGGCCGTTAGAACCCGTGACAGAACGCCCACGTTTGCCGTTAGAAATCAGAACGTCAACAGCCTCCTGAAGCATCCGTTTTTCGTTGCGCACAATCATTTCAGGCGCGCCAATATCGATCAACCGCTTTAGCCGATTATTTCTATTTACAACCCGACGATATAAGTCATTCAAATCTGACGTAGCGAATCGCCCACCCTCGAGCTGCACCATCGGGCGCAAGTCAGGAGGCATCACAGGAATCACTTCCAAAATCATCCATTCAGGCCTATTACCCGATTTTAGCAACGACTCGACCACCCGTAGACGCTTAGTGAATTTCAGACGTTTTTGACCTTTAACATCCAACAACCCTTCCCTAAGCTGGGTAGCAGTATCTTTTAGATCAATAGACGACAAAAGTTTTTTTATAGCCGACGCCCCCATTTCAGCTCGAAACTGGGTTCCGTATTTTTCACGAAGCTCAACATATTCCGGCCCGGACAACGTTTGCTTAACTTGCAGGACAGCCTCGATTTCCGCATTCACTTCGGTAACAATATACGAGTCGTAATAAATAACCTCTTCCAACTGACGGGAGGAAATATCTAACAACAACCCAATGTAACTGGGAATACCTTTTAAAAACCAAATATGGCACACATCCGCCGCTAACTCGATATGCCCCATCCTTTCCCGCCGAACTTTAGAATGAGTCACCTCGACACCGCACCGCTCGCACACAATCCCACGATACCTTACCCGACGATATTTACCGCAAGAACATTCCCAATCTTTAACCGGTCCAAAAATCTTTTCACAAAAAAGACCACGACGCTCCGGCTTAAATGTACGATAGTTAATCGTCTCCGGCTTTTCCACCTCTCCAAATGACCAAAATCTTATCCGATCCGGAGACGCCAAACCAATCTCTAAATAATCGAAATCACCTGAATTATTGACTAACATTAATTCATATCTCCTTTACCGCGTGTCGATTTCAGTGCCGTCGTTCGACTTAATACGAACATCCAAAGCAATTGAACGCAACTCCCTCAACAAAACTCTAAACGACTCAGGAGTACCAGGTCTCGACAAACTTTTACCTTTAATAATTGCCTCATACGCCTTGGCTCTACCGGTCAAATCATCAGATTTTATAGTAAGCATTTCCTGAAGAGTATGTGCGGCGCCGTACGCCTCCAATGCCCACACTTCCATTTCTCCAAAACGTTGCCCACCATAATGAGCTTTTCCACCCAAAGGCTGCTGTGTGACCAACGAATATGGCCCGGTTGATCGAGCATGAATCTTGTCCTCGACCAAATGAATCAACTTAAGCATATACATGCACCCAACCGTCACATCCCGCTCAAACGCCAACCCTGTCCTGCCGTCCCGCAAAGGAACCTTCCCACTGGTTGAAATCCATGATTTTCCCTCGATAGAAGCGGCCTCCGAAAGCTTCTCTTCAACTTTTTTAACCGACGCCATCTCCTCAAAAATTTCGTCAAATAGCTGGACCTCGAAACTAGTCCCTAAATAATGCGATGCCATTCCTAATAACGTCTCGAACAGCTGCCCAACATTCATACGTGAGGGAACCCCTAACGGATTCAAAATGACATCCACAGGTGTGCCATCTGGCAAAAAGGGCATGTCTTCAACAGGAAGAATTGTAGATATCACACCTTTATTACCGTGGCGTCCGGCCATCTTATCGCCAATTGATATTTTTCGAAGCTGTGCAACATAAACCCGAACGATACAATTGACTCCTGGAGGAAGATTATCTTTCGACTCCTTCGAAAACACCCTAACCCCAATAACTTTACCCGATCCACCGGATGATACTCGCAAACTCGTGTCACGCATATCGCGAGCTTTATCACCAAAAATTGCTCTGAGCAATTTTTCTTCAGCCGGGGGTTCAGTTTCACCCTTGGGTGTAACTTTACCGACTAGAATGTCACCAGCTTTGACAAGAGCCCCAATACGAATAATACCGTTCTCATCCAAATTTTTAATGGCCTCTTCAGAGACATTCGGTATTTCCCAAGTAATCTCCTCAGGACCCAATTTGGTTGTTCGTACGTCAATTTCATATTTATGAATATGAATTGAGGAGAATACGTCCTCTTTGACTAACCGTTCAGAAATGATAATTGCGTCTTCAAAATTGTATCCTTCCCACGGCAGAAACGCCACAAGGACGTTTCTACCAAGGGCTAACTCTCCTTCGAAGGTTGAGGTACCATCTGCCAGCACCTGGCCTTTTTTAATAACATCGCCAACACGAACAATCGGTTTCTGATTTCTACAGGTATTCTGATTCGAACGCGCATATTTTGTTAACAAATAAACGGATTCATCACCGTTATCGCGTTTAATCACTACCTCTTCACCATTTACCTGAGACACAACTCCATCGTGCTTGGAAATAACCATTGAACACGAATCCCTCGCTACAGTCTTCTCCAGCCCTGTACCAACATAAGCATTCTCCGGATATATCAAAGGGACGGCCTGGCGCTGCATGTTTGCACCCATCAACGCCCGGTTCGCATCGTCGTGCTCTAAGAACGGTATCAATCCACACGAAACTCCAACCAACTGTTTGGGGGAAACCCCAATATATTGAATCTCTTCGGATTGAACTATTTTAAGTTCACGACTATGGCGGGCGACAATAGTAGCGCCAATTAACTTGCCATTTTTATCAGCTGGAGTGTCCCAAGGCGCGATAAAAAACTTATCCTCAATATCGGCAGTAAAAAACTCTACGTTCTGAGTAATTGTTCCGTTTTCAACTTTGACGTAGGGAGTTTCAATAAACCCATATTCATTAATCCGAGCGAACGTAGCAAGCGGCCCAATAAGACCAGCGTTGGGACCTTCAGGAGTCTCAATCGGGCATATTCGCCCATAATGCGATGGATGAATATCCCGAACCTCAAACCCGGCACGTTCTTTTGTTAACCCCCCAGGTCCTAAAGCGCTGAGCCTTCGCTTATGAGCGATTTCCGCCAAAGGATTCGTTTGATCCATAAACTGAGACAATTGAGAGCTACCAAAAAACTCTCGCATAACCGCAACTAATGGCCGAATATTAATTAAATGCTGGGGAACAATTTTCTCGTTACCTTTCACAGCAAGCTGTTCTTTAATTAATCTTTCCAACCGAGCAAGCCCAATACGAAATTGTTTCTGAAGCTGTTCACCTACGCTACGGACGCGTCGATTTCCCAAATGATCGATATCGTCAATCATCCCTTTTCCGGCAACTAAATCAGCTACATTCGCAACAACCTTAAGTATATCAAAACCAGTTAAAACCAAGATGGACATGTCCACGTCGACTTCTAACCTCTTATTTATACGATACCTTCCTACATCCCCTAAATCGTACTTAGACGGTTCAAAAAAAAGATTATGTAGAAGTAAACGCGCTCCCTCCAACGTAACCGGATCCCCCGGGCGTAACTTTCTATAAA
Organism: bacterium; assembly: GCA_010028705.1. Taxonomy (GTDB): domain Bacteria; phylum Margulisbacteria; class Marinamargulisbacteria; order SXXA01; family SXXA01; genus RHAI01. The sequence continues at coordinate 6,418 of RHAI01000046.1, read as the reverse complement.
TGTCGATCAACCCATCGTTCTGATCGGGAACCGGAAACTTATCAATAGTTCGGCTAATAACATCTTTCTCAATAACCGCGGACAACAAATCGTTCTCGGAAAACCCAAGTGCCCCTAACAAAGTCGTAACAGGCACCTTTTTAATTTTATTAATATTGGCGTACAAAATATTATTCGAATCAGTTTCGATCTCGAGCCATGCTCCGCGGCTCGGAATAATAGTCGCTCTAAAATTAAACCGATCGGGCGAAAGCCCAGCTTTTTTTCTAAAATAAACACCGGGCGACCGAATAAACTGACTAACAACGACGCGCTCGGTTCCATTTACTAAAAATGTGCCTGTCTCGGACATGACAGGAATATCACTCATAAATACTTCCTGTTCGGTAACCTCGCCCGTCTCGCGATTAACTAACCTAACTGGAACTCTAAGACTTGCGCTGTAAGTAATTTCTCGATGTTGACATTCCTCAAAAGAAAACTCAGGCTCATCAAGTCGATAGCCGTCCAAAAACTCCAACTCGTATTTACCGCCATATGCGACTATCGGGGATATATTCCGAAACTCTTCCCGCAGACCATGCTCAAGAAACTTATCGAACGATCTAACTTGTATATCAATCAAATTCGGAATTTCAACCAACTCAGGCTTCGATTGCGAATGGAGAGAAACTTTAGGTCTAGATTTTACAGCTGTCACTCACTTCACCTCATACGTCAAAAAAGACAAGTTGAGTTAACCTTCCGGCTAACTCAACTTGAAAAATTCGGCTTTATTTATAGGGACGAAACTTACTACTTAACTTCAACCTTTGCGCCCTGCTCCTCAAGAAGCTTCTTAATAGAAGCGGCCTCGTCCTTAGTTACGCCTTCTTTCACAGGCTTTGGAACCGCATCGACAAGATCTTTAGCCTCTTTAAGACCCAATCCAGTGATCTCACGAACGACCTTCAAAACCTGAATCTTTTTATCGCCGCAATCCGATAAAATTACCGAAACTGAATCAGACGCAGAATCATCGCTATCAGCGCCAGCTCCGCCAGCAGCGGGAGCGACCCCAGCAACCATAACTGGAGCAGAGGCTACAACTCCAAACTTATCTTCCAACGCCTTCACCAAATCAGCCAATTCCAAAACTGACAACTTACTCACGGTATCAATAACTAATTGGGCTTCCTTAGATAGCTCTTTTTCTTCAACTGCAGTCGACATTTTAATTACCTCCAGATTTTTGATCTTTTATAGCAGATATAGCGTAAACGAGTCCACGTAATGGTCCGCCAATTACGCTTACAAAATTAGTGATCGGCGCTTTAATAGAACCTATAACGCGAGCGATCAACTCATCCCGGGACGGCAAGCTGGCTAATGCTTCAACTTGCGAACGAGAAAGTATTGAATTGTCAAGCAACGCGGCCTTAACCTTCAACTTATCATTACCTGACGAAAATTTGACAACGGACTTAGCCAACTGAACTAAGTCTTTATCGGTGAAAATTATTGCTGAAGGACCTTCAAAGGTCTTAGTATCAAATGTAACACCAAGTTCTTGAAGCGCTCTAACAGCAAACGTATTTTTTATAACTTCTAGGCGACCACCATCTTTCTTTAATTCTTTTCTAAAACCAGTTAACTCCGCCACACTTAATCCGCGGTAATCTGCAAAAAGAACAACTGATGACTCTTCAAGCTTGCGCTTGATCTCAGAAACCGCTTGCACTTTCTCCGGACGAGCACTTTCGGACATCAACTAAACCTCCTTTCTCTTCAAACGAATATTTTCTACAAACAAACCAGGCCCCATAGTTGAGCTAATCGAAACTGACCGCAAATATACCCCCTTTGACTTAGACGGCTTAATACGGACAATAGTGTCATAAATAGCGTTAAAATTATCAATCAAACTTTCAGTTGAAAAGGACAATTTTCCTATGGCAAGATGGATTAGCCCCGACTTATCATTACGATATTCTACCTTACCCGCCTTAAATTCTTTAACGGCATTTTTGATATCCGTTGTAACTGTCCCACTCTTAGGATTAGGCATCAATCCCTTAGCGCCGAGTATCTTGCCCAATCGGCCAAGCTTAGCCATAACGTCTGGGGTTGCCACGACCAAATCAAAATCGAGCCAGCCACCTTGAATCTTCTCTATCAAATCTTCTGACCCTACAAAATCAGCACCAGCCTCTTTGGCTTCGGTTAATTTTTCCCCAGTGGCAATAACCGCAATGCGGATCGTCTTCCCCGTACCGTGAGGCAAAACCAAGGTTCCGCGAATCTGTTGATCGGCCTGCCTCGGGTCGATACCCAAATTAAAATGAACCTCAAGAGACTCGTCAAAATTTCTTACCAAATTCGACTTAACCCAATCAATAGCTTGACTACTCGTATACAACCGGTCGCGACTCACCTGCTCAGCGAGTACTCTATACTTTTTTCCACGTTTCATGACTGCACCTTCACTCCAATACTTCTAGCTGAACCAGAGACAATCGCCATAGCCGACTCTAGATCTACCGTATTAAGGTCGTTGAGCTTCTTTTTTGCGATTTCTTCAACCTGCTGCGAGGATAGAGTACCAATAATATTGGTATTTGGATTTGGGGACCCCTTGTCGAGACCCAAAGCCTGCAGGATCAATACGGTTGTGGGAGGCGTCTTCAAAACAAATGTAAACGTCTTATCCTGATAGACCGAGATTTCAACAGGAATAACAGTATTACCCTTGTCTTTTGTGGCATCATTATAAGCCTTACAAAACTCCATAATAGAGGTGCGGGAGTCGCTTTCCCAGCCTGAATTTGAAGCTTTATTTGTTTAACTACTACTTTACCTTTAGGAGACTTTGGTGCCATTTCAATCCGTCCTTAATAATACAAATATTTACTCTACCGACTTTTCAACCTGATCGAAATCAAGCTGAACCGGAGTTTCGCGCCCAAAAATAGAAATCAGGGCTTTCAAACTCCCTTTCTCAACATTGATTTCCGAGATCGGACCAGTATACCCGCGGAAAGGACCGGCAACGACTTTGATAACCTCGCCTTCCTCGAAGTCGACATCAATCTTACGAGTCTTATCTCCTATTTTGCGTAGAATTTTAAGCATCTCGTCTTCCGTAACTGGGACAGGGGTGTTTTTAGAACCCACAAAACCGGAAACACCCAATAGACTGCGAAGCTCATAATACACATCATTATCATAGACCATGTGAATGAAAACATACCCAGGATAAATCTTCGATGTTTTTTCCACACGCTTGTTATTCTTGATCTCAATAGTTTCCTCTTCGGGCACTAACACACGAAAAATCCGATCGGAATACCCTTTATCCTCAATCAATTTCTCGATACGGGCTTTCACTTTATATTCCTGAGCGGAGAAACATTGAATAATGTACCACTGACGTCCATCGTCAGGAACGCTAACATCCGAGAACTTTTCGCTTGTATTCACCTTCTCGATGTCGTCAACTTCTTGCTCAATCATTTCATTATCCTTCAGAATTATAGTAATCGACCCAGAGCCATGAATCCCACAGACAGTAAATAGTCGAGGAGTCCAATCGCAACCGTCAAAATCAGAGACATCCCCAACACAACAGAAGAAATTCGAATGACCTCATCTCGTTTAGGCCACTCAACCATCTTCAACTCATCCATTAAACCATTGAAAAACACAACAAAAGACTCCAAGATTGAATGGGCTTTTAATTTTTTGGGGGATTGAGGATCAATAGTTAATTCAGACATAATATTGGCAGGCCCGGCCGGATTCGAACCGACAACAATCGGTTTTGGAGACCGACGCTCTACCAGTTGGAGCTACGAGCCTATTTAAAGTTTTTTTATTTTGTTTCCTTGAATACGACGGATTTACGACAAAACTTACAATACTTACGAATTTGGATACGCTGAGTGGTAGTCCGTTTATTTTTAGTAGTACTGTATGAACTTTTTCCGCAGTCATCAGCGTCGCATCGAAGCGTTATTTTTACTCTCACATTGGCACCTTCTATAAAAAATGCAGGCTGCGCAGTTTATCACTAATAAAAAAATTATGTCAACGGCAAGAAAATCTTGAGGTTATCCCGAACTTGATTTAAAGCCAATCTCAAGGGTTGAACCGAACCTGTAGGCTGTTATACGATTTTAAGAATGTCGAAATCAAATACTGTATATGTGGCCTCGGATCACGGCGGAATCGATCTCAAAACAAGTATTTTTCAAAAACTGGCTCAGGAGCTAGACCTTGTAAATCTCGGAACCGACACCATTGACTCGGTGGACTACCCAGACTACGCAGATCTTTTATGTAAAAAAGTCATTCAGGAGTCTGCAAAAGGGATTCTAATTTGTGGAACGGGAATCGGAATTTCAATCAGAGCAAATCGGCACGTAGGTATTCGAGCAGCGCTTGTATATTCAGAGTTTACGGCAGAAATGGCGAAGGCTCACAACGACGCAAACGTTCTATGCCTCGGTGCCCGTACCACAGCAATTGAGGACGCCATTCAATTCATACTTAAGTGGCATCGTACAACTTTCGAAGGGGGCCGTCACCAAGTCCGCATCGACAAGATCGATTCAAAAATAAACCTTCTCTGACACGCCGACGTTATGCCTAGCGGTTGATGTCAGCGTTGCGGCAGAGATGAACGAAAAGTCAGACGTATTTATAAGCGGGTCGAATAATGCGCTTTCCGGTCTGTATTTCCTCGATCCGATGAGCACACCATCCAGTAGCACGCCCCAAACCAAAAATAGGCGTATAAATAGGCTCAGGGATACCAAGACAATCGTACACAAATCCTGAGTAAAAATCGATGTTCGGAGCGATTACCTTCCCATTCCCCTTGATCGAACGAAACACTTCTGGAGCCTCCCTGGCAATATCGAAATAAAACTGCAATTCGGAGTCTCTGCCTTTTTCGACGGCTAATTGCTTCGCATATTCAACAAGGACCAGCGCGCGGGGATCGGAAATCGTGTAAACCGCATGGCCAAAACCATAGATTAGCCCGCTACGATCGAACGCATCTTTTTTTATTAGTCTGGCGAGATAGGAACGAAGCTCATCCATGTCCGTGTGATCGTGAACATTCTTTTGAATATCGGCCATCATTTCCATAACCATCTTGTTAGCAGATCCATGGAGTGGGCCCTTTAACCCTCCAATTCCTGCCGCTATGGACGAATAAATATCAGATTCACTCGATGTGACAACTCGAGTTGCGAAAGTCGAATTGTTTCCGCCTCCATGTTCCGCATGAAGCACCAAGCACAGATCTAAAATTGTCGACTCTGTTTTAGTGGGCACGCGACCTTCGTGAAGGATATATAAAAATGTTTCCGCGATCGACAAATCCGATGGAGGTTCGACAAATAAAGCGTTGGGCTTAAACGCCGCTAAATACGACCAGGCTAGAATTGAAGGCAACTTAGCTAACAGAGCTACGCTTTTGAGAAAATTTCCGTAAGGATCTAAATCTTCAGGATCCTTATCATATGCATACAATGCCGAAACCGCCGTCTGAAATTTATTCATTACATTCCGACTAGGGATGCCCTTGATAATATTTTCAAGAATGGATTTAGGGACCGACGAGTTCATACGGATCAGGTTTTTTAGCGAGTCGATTTCAGTGTCGGTAGGATACCGACCAACCAGAAGGAAGAAGCTCGCGTCTTCAAAACAGTACCGACGCCCGCCTTCATATCGTTTGATAATGTCACGAATTTCTACACCCCGGTAGGTCAACTGCCCATCAACAGGGACGGTTTCAGCCTCTACCTTTTTTGATCCAATTGCAGATGACACTCGGGAAAGCCCAGCGAGAACCCCACTCCCGTCCTTATTTCGCAACCCACGTTTAACATCAAACTTGTCGAACAATTCAGCACTTATATGATTGGATGAAATAATTTCCTCGGCAATATGGTCTAATCCGATTGACATGCGCATTTTCCTCCTACGGAACGGTGGTGCCCACGGCGGGATTCGAACCCACGGCCTCCGGATTAGGAATCCAGCGCTCTATCCTACTGAGCTACGAGGGCAAATATTGGAATGACGTAATTCTATTTAAAAGGATAGAATAACGCAAATGTGGATAGTTTACGACTTCGAAACTACTTCTCTATCACTTCTAGGGCAAATCACCCAATTTTGCTTTATTGTTTACGATGAGAAATGGAACGAAATAGACCTACTCGAAGGACACGTCCGACTGCGGCCAACGGAATTCCCTGATTTTTCCGCAATTCAAATAACCCACACCTCCATCCGTCATTTAGACCAGGTGGGAATGTCAGAATTTGACGCAGCGAGAGCTATGTACATATTTCTTAATAAACAAATTCAACAATTCGGACATTGTATACTGGCGCTGTCTCTTATACACATCTCCGAGCCC
>RHAI01000045.1 GCA_010028705.1 bacterium | reverse complement strand
CTCGTTACCCCCGTCAAGACTCGCAAGTCCCTAATCCACCGTTTAAAAAGGAATAATTCCTAATTGATAATCATATTTAATTATTTTATTATCACATTACACATATTATGAGGTGAACGGACTAATGAGACAGTGTAGGCCAAAGCGGTGGGTCGCGACGATCGGGATTTTGATAATGAGTGCGGTGTCGGCATGGGCGGATGTGATGGGTTGGAAAGGGAACCTCAGCTATACGTTTCAGGCGCTTTCGGCCGTATCGGGTGGCATTGGTTCTGGCCTTGCGGTTCCAGATTTAACAACGGTGTCCTTGGGCGCGGATGCCCAGGTCCTGGGTGAGGGGCGCACGGCCTACGTGAGCGCTATTCATTCGTTTGGGGGGCAATTCGATAGTCGGTTTATCCAGTCGATGGGGGTGGTATCAAATATTGAGGTTCCGGACTCTCGTGCTTACGTGTACGAAGCTTGGATCGAGCAGTCCTGGGGCTGGGGCTCACTCAAGGTAGGGTGGATGGATTTGAGCAACGAGTTTTATACCAATTCGGCATCCCTTGGGTTTGTTCATTCAATTTTTGGCGCCGGGACCGAATTGTCCGGCTCTGGCGTTCATGGGCCGTCCTTTTTTCCCTACGTGGCGGTGTCGAGTCGAATTCGGGCCTATTTTCTGCCGGATACCTACGTTCAGGTGGCGGTGATTGATGCGCGTCCAGGCCTTGAATCCAATCCAGCGGCCTTCGCCCTGGACGTCAACAACCGTGATGGTGTGATGACAATTATGGAGGCCGGTGTGGATTCGGACGCCAACGGAATCAAAGCGAGTCTCGGATTTTGGGAATATTCGAATCCATTTCAGTCCAACGATGGAACGTTTACGGATACCTTTCGAGGGATTTATGGAGTGATTCAATCGCCGGCACTATGGACAGGAACGACACTTTTTGCAAAAGGTGGCATTGCCAATGAGTATGTGTCCATGTGTTCGTGGTCGGCTCAAGCTGGCTTTACAATGGATATCGTCGGCCTGTTTGGAACGAGCCAGTGGGGGGTTGGTGTGTTTCAAAATACTGTGAGCGATTCATATCGACGTGCGGTCAGTAGCGCCGTTACTACCGAATCTGGAGTGGAAATGTATCTGTCAATTGATGGGGTTAACGGGTGGCAGATTAAACCGGATATCCAATACATTGTGAACCCCGCGGTGTCGGGCTGCGATCATGGACTTGTGGTCGGACTTGTTGGGACCACCGCATTTGATTTTTAGTGACTGTGCCCTGTATCCCCATTGGGCAACCGGATGTCAAGGCGGGAGATGTAATCCTTTTGTGATTTGATTCCATATTTCACAACCAATGAATTCTCCGCGTCAATCGCGGCCATTAACTGTAAATGACTAAAAATCGCAAAGTCGATTGGCGTGTTGTACGTCGGTCGGTCTGGAGCTTCAAATAATATTTCAGCGTCGCGTACAATTGATTTGGATAGGGGCCGGTAAAAAATCCAGTCATTTTTGGCAATGGTCAAATACTCCCCCGGTTCGATGCCGGTTCCTAGGTGGCAAAGATCCATAAAATAATTGGGATGGTGTAGCGCTTTATCATGATTAATTACCTGATTTTTTTGCGTTTCTAGAAGTGATATATATTTTTTTATTGGCATACCGACCGTGAATACTCGACCCGATATCCCTGCAAAATGAGCACAATATTCGAACGACAATGAGGTGAATGTCGACCTATTAAAGCCGATGCGACGAATAGTTTCAGAATTTTGTCTGTCGTGTCCTGTGTATCCAAAAATAATCCAGGGACACGGTGGGGTGGCGGGTGGGGTAATAGTCAATAACAAAAATGGCGGCGGAATTTTTCCGACCGGTGTGATGTTTTTGTAATGCGTCGTTTGGGTTGATTTAGCTGGTTGTTGAATTACCGAGAATCGACGCCCAACAAATGGTGCAGAAAATTTCGAAATAATCATGATGATCCAATCTCCAATATTCCTATTTTTGGCTTTGTTGCGAAATGCTCCATCTGCCCCATTTTCGCTCTCCTCATGTCGCTCTGCGCCACCACGTCGAGTGAGAAACGGTGCATCTGAATCATTTGGCAACAGGCCCTTTTTTCGTCGCGTCAATGACCGAGGTCATACTATCAGATCCAGAGTTAATTTTTGATCGGCCACCCGGCTGAGGATCGTTTATCGGCGTTTATCTGTATATGTTAAATAATGTTTTGATATTTAAAAAACAAACATGTATATTTCATTAAATAAGGGGGTATTTTCAGCGCAATCGCGCGGGTAATGATTAAGGTGATCCATGGGACGGGTTAGTTGGCGTCGGTATTTGGCGATGAATTCACACCGAGACGTGAATCCAACGGAAAATTTTCGAGAGAAATTAACTCATTTTGACTATCATCAGGGATTTCATGATATTTTTGGCGAATTTCCAAAAATATTCAATCCGTCGAAACAGTTTGGGAGGAACAACGGCGATATCGTTTCTCGGCTGATGCTGGTGTCGATTCGCTTCTGGTCGCAACTGTTGGGACTGTCTCAAACAGGGGCCATATTGACCGGAATGGACGTCCAACGGTATTCAGAGTCTACCCAGTTGGCGGCGGTCGAAACGCTTAAACTGGTGATTTCAATGGGTATATCGGACCCCAAGGGTCCTGATTCTGACATAAACACCGGGATGGTTCGGCATGCGGGATCGCTGGCCGATGTCCTGGAGGCGTGGATACAGTGTTCCGATCGTAATCATTGCGAACTTCTCGAGATGACTCGAAGTTTGCGCCAGATGACGAATCACTCGACGGATCCCTCAAATTGGGGCGAACTGGATCAATTTATTCGGTGGAATCACGTGACGATGGATCATACCCCTCCGCAATGGATCATCGATGCCATTCAGTCATCGCCACCGATCGTGTGGGGCGGGCCGATTCGAACCCGATTACTTGAACTCGGCGTTCCAGGCGAACATTCGAGTTACTATGACGCGCTTTGGATCCAGATAATGGTGATGGTTGGGCGTCAGGGAGATACCCAAAAGAATCATAATTTATCGTGTCTTAATACCCATTTTCGTCACCTTAACGGTTACCGTGACACATCTCACGACCGTGCATTTGACCACTGTATTGAGGCGTTGGTCTCAATGTCTCACTTCAAATCGCACGAAGCTCAGCAGTGTTTAGATCGTTTACTAGACGGTGAGGTTAATCGGTATCGAGGCGGCACTTTCCTAACCGTGTCGGACGATTTACCGGATAATCGATTAATGATGACGGTTCGTGGAGTGGCGCGAAGTTCGAATCCGATCGCACTATTTCGTGTGCTCCAATCACTGGATGCCCCCACGGCTGTTCTTGTTCAATGCATTCGGAGTTTGGCCGAAAATGGAGTCATTGATTATCGGTACGGCATGGCATTCGGAGAATCGGCGGCGCCCAGCACTGCCGCGAGGCAATTGACGTGTGTGGGGGAACGAATCCGTGAATTTAGGTTCAATGGAATCGGACATGTATTTCCTCCTTTTGACTTGGTATTCTCGAGTGAGTTTGATTTGAATGCGATCCGACAACGATGGCGAGACGCCCCTGATTTAGGGTTTAAAGCACAGATTTCATTGGCCACCACGGACGAGAATTTTCGACTGGGAATGTATCTGTTTGGTCAGGATCCGATTCGCTACAAAGCTGGAGTTCCTCCAATTTCATATGACCGATTTCGGTCGATTATTGAACGATCCGATCGGCTGAGTTGGAATCATTCATGTTTAGAGAACCTCCCGACCGACATTGCCCGTCGTATTGACAGTGGGGAAACTCTGTTTTCTGGAGAGGGAAACCAACAAGCGGACGGGACACCCATGCCTCACCTCATCGCACCGTCCCGCCGGACACCGCTCACCCAACCGTCGGTTGACCGGGAAATGATGGCAAGGATCGTCGCCACTCGATTGTTGGTGTCATCGATAGTCACGGCGTCCAAAAAAGGTGTTTTGCGCGATGTCGCGATTCAAGAGATGGCCCAATGGCATGAACAGGATATTTCGTTTGAATTGGCAATGTCGGCGTATAACCGTGTGTATACGGGCCAATCTAATGCTCAGGTTGCAAAAAAAATTAATGATTTTCTCATCAAAAAATGCGGCTTTAATATCGAGTTTGATGGCGAAAATGGCCGGTTCCAGTCCCTCCCGCCTATCGATGTGGATCGATTTTGCCCAGGCCAAGCGCTCATCGAATATTTAAAGAAAAAAATAGGGGGCGATGGAATCCCATCGGTGGCAATTGACGGACATCATGGTGTGGTTCATGCGCTCGAAGCGGAATCACGTGCTCAATCAGCTCCAGAATTTGAACCGGTATATGTGACCTATGTCGATCGAAAAACGAATCTTTTTGGGGTGTTACGTCATGCGGATGGCGCTACCTGTTGTGCGTCGTCAAATCCAAAAACAGGCAATGATTATTATTTGGAGGGTGGGAATAAAAATGTTTACGATACCCATATTCCGAGTTGGGTGATGGATGGAACAACGTTTTTTTTCCAAGTGCATCAGGATATTGTCTGGTCTGGCTCAGTATGTCGACCCGCCGGAAATCAAATCGGATGGTTTAAAGGTGCATTGGCTCTCACCGGCGATGGCGACCTCGTATTAGTATCGAATCCCTTGTACCTCGCTCAAAAATATCAAAATCCTCAGTTAATTGACGCCGTTATGACCCATATCCGTCAATTGTTTGAATCGTTGGGAGTTGTGCATTTCGCCGTGGCATATATCGGGCACAAACAAGATAACATGTGCGAGGTACCACCGACGTATCTTCCGACGCCCATGACACTCAAACGACTTCAGGTTCTGGATGGGCCCCCAGTAAAGTCCGATGTCATGTTGGCCCCAAATGAGTTTCAAGCCTGCGTGGTACTTCAGTACCATCCCTAAGCATCCGGTACCCACGGCGCCTGTACGACGACCTTCTGATGGCGTAGATGGAGCATTTCGCAACAAAGCCACCATGGATTGCTTCACAACGGTGAGATACGGTGGTATTTACCGATTTTAACGATGTAATTGGCGTCGTCAGCCGGACCTCGAGCGTGGAATCCGAGCCTTAAATACGCTTAATTGATTACCGTTCCTTGAAAGGTGAAAAATTCACTATTGTCTTTCCAAGCGTCGGCGGATAATCCGGCTTTAATCGCTAATTCGGAAAGGGTTTCGGCCAAATCCCAGGACTGTTCTACTGGAACTTGAGGTAGAAATACAGATTGAAGAAGTCCTTTTTTGAAAATTATTCCGTCGATTCCTAATCTAATCTTGGATGCGGAATCGCATTTTTTGGGGGGACTGAGCACCGTTAACTCCACCGTAAGGAGGGGGAGTTCGTCTCGAGTAATCGGCTCAAATCGATGATCGTTTAATGCGGAATGTCTCGCTTGAGTCGCGATGTCGTCAATGATGGAGTCGCTGCCGATTAAGGACCCGATACATCCCCGAAGGTTGCCATTTTTTTTGATGGTTACGAATACCCCATGGGGCTCGCTAAACGGCGAACTGAGGGGCCTTCCCTGTGGCGTTTCATGAGTCACGGCGGCGGCGACACAGGCTTTGGCCCACGCCAATAATTCCTGTGATTTAACGTACTGGTCCGACGCTGATCGAAATGGTGGCGCGGCCCATTGGCCATAAATGGACATTCCAACATAACTGACAGAGTGACTCCAATCGCTGGTTCGATCGGCTGACCGTTCGTACCCCACCGGTAGGATCGTACTGGAATAAGGAAGTAACGTGAGTAGCAGTTGAATGGGTTGTTCTCCACAAATTGTCGCACCTGTGGTCTGAATTATCCGACGGAATAGGGGTAAGTTATGAGTGCAAATGGCGTCAACGGCGGCACTGTCGAGCCGCCGGATATTTTCGGAAATATCCTCCGTGAATGGGGTGTACCCAAAGGCGGATCCATAGTGGATAAAGTCGGATGTAATCATCACTAGTGTCTCGTCGGTGATGATTGATCGGAGTCGATTAGCGAAATGGTACAGCTCATCAGGTGCGAGTTGCCCAAGCACAATAGGCACAATTGGGGTATTGGGAAGCATCGATTGAATCCAGGGAAATTCAACTTGGACGCTGTGCTCGCTTTGATGAATCGAGGGTCCCATCAGAAATTCAGGGAATTGAGACAGCCGTTGTACACTGGCTTGGTCGACTGGATGGTGACCGAGTGGTGTAGCGATCGTTGAGACATCTAAAAGTATGGCGTGATGATTACACGGGGTGAAATGACTCGGGCCAATTACGATGACCTTGTCGTAATGATAGCCGGCGAGTGAATTCATGGTTTTCGCCATGACTGCACCGGAATAAACGTATCCAGCATGGGGGATAATCACGGCAATGGGTCGGCGGCGAGATGTTTGCCCGTCAACTGGATGACGGGTTACCAGATCGGATAGTAATTGGCGTAACTCCGAGGGGCTGTTGGGATACCACCCATTATTCCCTAAGTTTGATTGAAACGAGTTCATTGAATTTGCCGTGGACATGGTGGGGAAAATTATAACGATACCAACCGCCGCCACCAAATACTTAACTCCATTCATCCCCACAGAATAACAAATATTTCTATTTTTTTCGGTTTGATACTAAAATCATTAACTGATGAACTCCGACATGCCGCCATCACTGAGTGTTGCTCCACGCCGATACGTTTGGCATGGACGCGTCTATTTTGGAGACACCGATGCGGCTGGGGTCGTGTATCACGGCCGATATGTGAACTGGATGGAGGCGTCGCGAATCGATTTTTTAAGTGATCATGAGATGCCGTACAGTGGGTTTGTAGCTCAGCATATTGCCTTGATGCCGGTGTCGGTCAATCTGATCTACAAACTGCCGCTAAAATTTGAGGATAAATTTTCAATTCAATTTTCGATTGATTGGGTTAAACGAGCGTCGGTTCAGATTCGAAATGAATTTTTTTTAAACGGCCGAATGACCACATTGGGTACCGTTGTGTTGGCCTGTGTTGACGATGTGAAATGGCGACCTCGAGCTCTTCCTAGTGATCTGTGGCACCTATTTGAGGCCCATAAACGACACGAATGATGCGGAAAATAAGGGTAGTGGTTGGTCTCATTCTATTCGGTCTCCATCCGATTTGGGCAATGGCCACACCGACTGCCCCCATGGTTACATCGCCTTCCGCCCAAGTTGGCACTCACAATGTGGGATATTTAAATGTGTTCACCGATTTAAATGATGCCGAAATATGGGTCGACAACGTGTGTGTGGGACGGGAATCACTAGTGAAATTGCCGCTGCCCGAGGGGGCGCATTGGGTCGTTGTTAAGCTCAATAGTTCCACAGTATATTCCTCGTCTCAAGTCATACATCCGGGTCGTACGTCGACCGTGGTTTCGGATCACTTTGTTGATTTAATTACCGATACCCCATCACGGGGGGCGATCGATCGTGAGGCGAGACGGTTGCGTGAATCTCGAGGTAATTTTGGGCTTGGAATGGTGGCGTCGACGCTGCCTCAACCTGCGGCGTCGATTAAATGGTGGCCGATGACCTATTTTGGTGTTCAATTATTGGGGCTCGGTGAGATTCCGGATACCCAATATCATGGAATGGTAGCGGGTCGATTGTTATGGTCGCCGGGGGATAAAGTATTTGATGCCGATGTTGTCTCGACTTACGCTTTTGTCGGTACCGGTACTGTTCTCGATCACGGTCGCTGGGCGGATAATTATTACGCTGAGACTGGAATTGGTGTGGAATTGAAGCTAGGAAAAATAGCCCAGCAAGTATTCGTTTGGAAATATTTGGTGTTACCTAATGGCAACGTTAATACGTCGACGTCGTCCGATGATGATCTGTTCAAGGATGTGTTGATATTGGGTATATTAAATTTGTGCTATGTCAGTGGGGAAGTGACCCTCCAGTCTGGGCGGTCAAATAACCTCGAAACGGGGTTTTCTTTTGGCGGTCACGTTTATTTTTGAAATTGAGAAATGAGGAAAAATTGTGAGTAAATTATGGATCGGACTGTTTTCTATCTTTTTACTAATGTCATCGATTACCGCTGCCGATCAGGCCGGAGGATTTGTTACGGTCGTCACGGGTGTTCCCGATGCCGAAATTTCCGTCGATGGATTGTTTGTCTCCAAGGATTTTGTTCGTCAATACCCGGTGCCACCGGGGGATCATTATGTCCGAATCGAATATCAAGGAAAGTTAATGTATTCTCGGCAAGTGAGTGTGGCCCCATTTCAAACCGTCTTAGTGAATTCCGAAAATTTTGTGGACTTAAAAACCGCTGTTCCCAGTCGCGGGGCTATTGATCGAGAAGCTCGGCGATTGCAGGAAGTGAAGGGTGACTTCGGAGTCGGTGTGGTGGCTGGCCTTGGATTTCCGGCGGCGGGTGTCAGTCTGAAATGGGCTCCTTCTGACTTTATTGGGGTCCAGTTGTCCGGTGTTGGAAATGTTCGCATCGATGGCACAACTTACACCGAATATGGGGGGCGATTACTATTTCCATTAGGTAAACGAGTGCTTTGGAATACCGTCATGTCGGGTTATTTTGCGCCGGGTGTCGCACGGTTAGAGCATACTGGTAACCACGCGTTAAACGCTACGGTATATGGCGGGTCGTTGGGTCTTGAATGGGCGCCGTTGGATCCTTTGTATTTTTCAGGCGAGGTGTCCATTGGCTATCGGGTCGATAACCAATCCCAGAGTCAGATCATTAGCAGCGTTATGGTGGGTGCCCACTTCTTTTTTTAGGGGCGATATCGCCCCCCAATGATCATTTTGTGGGCACCCGATGCGGGGCGATATCTTCCCTAGTTACTCCTCTAAGGCCTGATTAGGTATATCGGCGCTGGTATAAAAGGTCGGGGACTCGGTATTCAAAAATCCGTCTTGATTCTCGAAAAATCGGGCCTTAATCGCGTGTCGCTCACCCTCGGCGTCGACGGTCTGGATAATTGAAGTTAAGCGGGCTTTGACCTCGTGACCTGTTGGGCGATCACGTTTCGAATGTTCAGTCATGTCGTGAATTAAACCGCGTAGAGGGCTTAGTTCAATTCCTGAACTTTTAAAGTTGTCGTAGATTCGATTGAGCGTGACACCGAGCGAATATATGTCGCCGTCGATCGATGATTCGTGCGGACGTGTTGGACTTGAAAAATTGCGGTCATTATCAAAATCCAGTGCATGAAACACGGGCGGTGTCGCCGAATCGATCAAGGTCGTTCCTGTTGGTGTTACAACGATGTTTGATGGCTTTAAATCCATGTGGGCGACTCCCGATTGATGAAGCTGCTCAAGCGGAGTAAAGGCTTCAAGCACACTAGTCAGATAAAATCCTAATTTGGCACCGTGGGATCCCTCGATTTCATGGCCAATTCTTAGACTGTTGAATAATGAAATTCCACGAGGGGATAGCTGAATAGTTTTCCCTTCAAAGGTGGTGGTGGCAAAAATCCCAAGGGCCGCTACGACCGCCGGACTCTGACGGATCGGGCGTGTTGTGATAATGGCCATACTGGGCAGCCATCGGGTCCCATCATAAAATTTGGCAGGCACGACCTTTTTTTGTTGCTCGGATTGGGTTACGGCGGATGACTCGAATTTTATGATTCTTCCGGCGGTTAAATTCAGGACGAGTTCATGTGTTGCCTCATCGATTGTATTCGTTTCAACGGCCTCGGTTTGTGTTTCGGCTATCGGTGGCAGTACGGCGACTTGCCGCACTGGTGATGACGGCGGGGTTCCAAATGCAACCGTACTGGAATGACTTTGGTGTAATGGCTGATGAGACAGAGGCGGACTCTCCTGGCGTCGTGGTACGTTGACTAATGACGGTTGTTGCATGGATCGACTGCTGGAAGAAGTATTGTCAAACACCGATGGGTCCGGAAGTGGTAAACGCACGCTTGTCCTGGATAGCGTTGAGAAACTTGAAGAGTAACCCCCTCCGAAAAGATTGCCCTGTCGGTTGTTGGGCTCCCGTTGAATGCCAGTAGGATTCAATACAAACGGTTGGAAATCGTCAAACACCGATGGGTCCGGAAGTGGTAAACGCACGCTTGTCCTGGATAGCGTTGAGGAACTTGAAGAGTAACCCGCTCCGGAAAGATTGCGCTGTCGGTTGCTGGGCTCCCGTTGAATGCCAGTAGGATTCAATGGAAACGGTTGGAAATCGTCAAACATCGATGGGTCCAGAAGTGGTAAACCCGCGCTTTTCCTGGATAGCGTTGAGGAACTTGAAGAGGAACCCGCTCCGAAAAGATTGCGCCGTCGGTTGGTGGGCTCGTCTTCAAATCGACGTGAAGTAATATTAAACGGTGCCATTGTTGAATTCGCTCTCTCAACCTTCACGGGGCTCTCGATACTATTGCTCGACAGTCCAATTGACACGATCGGAATTTGAGATTGTTCGATAAATGAAGTGGCTGTGTGCTCATTGTGAGAGTCGCGAGGCTTCTTCACTGGCGATTCATCGAACTTAGCCGACTCTGGACTTGACGACATTGATGGCGACCGCTTCTGAGAGCTCGGCCTGTCTAACATAGGAGAACTAACGTGAGGCAACTTCGAAATTAACACAGGAGAACTTTTTAACGACATATAATCCCCCCCGGGATGAAAAATATTTTAAGGCGGTTTTGATTTCAAAATAGTTCAATTATTAGATTTGACGTAGTTTTGAATCAAAATTATTAAATCACAGCCATAGTCACTCGGTAAATGGGGTAAATAGTGCCGATTCTTGATCGTGGCGGCGTTAATGTGTCGTGAGTGACGACGTATAATTGGGGCGTGGCCCCACATGGTTGGATTGGTAATTTCTCCCGATGTCTTTGCCCGAGATACCTCTCGCCACGAGGCGGCTGTTGCGTGATCTCGTAAGTCGTGGGGGGATTCCTAAACAAAATTGAAATTTTTTTGTAAAAATACCGATAAGTAATCAAGTAGACGTTTTTCCCGCGGGCTCACCCAAACCGCCCCATCTCCATCTAGGAGTTCCTCATGACTCAGTTCAGAATCGTATCGTTATCCATACCTAAATTATCAATTACGTCCCCGAATCGACCACTTCACTTGGAACTTGCAGTTCAATTGATGGCCCACGCGGCAACATCGGGACAACCCAACTTGGTGAGAGGAATTTCCCATTATTCTCGCAACGTGGCTGTAGAGGTTGTCACCGAAAGCGATCGCGTTGGGAATACCCCCTTAATGCGCGCCGCAATGAGTGGAAACACCGAGGCGGTCCAGGCCATAATTGACCATTGCTCGGAGAATGAGTTGCCGGTGTCATCGATACTCAATCACGCCAATAGCGCGGGTGAAACCACATTGATGTTGGCGATTGCTCACGGCAAATCCGCCGACTGTGTGCGGGTGCTACTTGCGAATGGAGCCGATCCCAATACGAGGGTGGCGAGTTCGGGGCAATCGCCGTTGGAAATGGCCATGAGTGAAGGGCACTTGGACATCCTTCAAGCACTGCTTAAGCATCAGGATATCCATATTTCAGACCGTGCCCTGACCACAGTATATGACCGCGATTGTACCGTGACACTCTACACCAAGGCCTTGGAGCGAGAGCCAGGGATATTTAGTCGGCGAATCAATGGTAAGCCTGTTGCCCACGAGCTGGCTCGACAGAACGGAGCGGCGTTGCGGCAACTATTGACGGATAAAGATCTAAGATTCGTTCAGGGTATTTTATCGATCAGGGATCAATGCGGTACTAGCGTCGCCTACGGGCTGGCTCGACATAACGGCGCGGTGTTGGGGGACATTTTAACTGGAAAAAGTGACGAATTCGTTCAGTGTGTTTTGTCGATTAGGGCTAAGGGTGGAAAGAGCGTCGCCCACTGGCTGGCTGAATATAATGGTTCGACTTTGCGTGTATTAATTGCTGGGAAAGACAATGGATTTGTTCGGGACATTTTGTCGATGACGGATTTGAATAACATTAGCGTCGCCCACTGGCTGGCTCAACATAACGGAGCGACTTTGCGGGAACCACTGGCAGATAAAGATCCAGTTTTCGTTCAGGGTATTTTGTCGATCAAGGATCAATATGGTAGTAGCGTCGTCCACTGGCTGGCTCAACGTAACGGAGCGGCGTTGCGGGCCATTTTAACTGGAAAAAGTGATGAATTCGCTAAGGGTATTTTGTCGATCAATGATTCGCGTGGATGGAGTGTCGCCCACGGGCTGGCTCAAGAAAAAGGAGCGGCTTTGCGGGACATTTTAGATGGGATAGGTGACGGATTTGTTCGAGACATTTTGTCGATCAGGAATAGTCGTGGATGGAGTGTCGCCTACTGGCTGGCTCAACATAATTTCACGGCGTTGCGTAACATATTGGATGGAAAAGATG
The DNA here is from genome assembly GCA_010028705.1 of bacterium. GTDB lineage: Bacteria > Margulisbacteria > Marinamargulisbacteria > SXXA01 > SXXA01 > RHAI01. Next base: position 200 of record RHAI01000045.1, on the reverse strand, counting down.
AAAGATTCGTTCATGGTATTTTGTCGATCGAAAATTCGAATGGAACTAGCGTCGCCCGCTGGCTGGCTCACTATAACGTCGCGGATCTGCGGGAGATTTTACGGGGAAAAGATGTTGGATTTGTTCAGGACATTTTGTCGATCCCGGATCAGGATGGATTGAGCGTCGCCCACTGGCTGGCTGAACATAACTTCGCGGCG
>RHAI01000044.1 GCA_010028705.1 bacterium | reverse complement strand
TTCGTGTTCATTCCATTCGCCGCTTCTACGCTCATATTAATCACACTTTGCAGCGTCCCACTATTTGTTAAGCTCCCCACTGTTATACTCAAATCCGATCACTGCCACCGGCGATTGCGTACTTCCTACGGTCAGGCGGCTCCCACTCATCCATCCGGTGTTCGTGAACCCATTCGCGGTGTATGTCGCTGCGCCATTCGCTATCATATCGCCACTATTGCTTATCCTATTGGCTTGAAGGTTGATTGCTCCACCTCCAAATACCGTCCCACCCGTTTGGGTGTAATCCCCTGTTAGCACGTAGTGCTGGAATCCATCTGTTTGGATCACACTTCGGCTCAACCCCGCGTTACCCCCGCTCCAGCTCAGGGTAGCCGCCATTAGCTTGCTGTTTTCCAGCGTTGCCTCATTGGCATTTATACTCATCTCTCCTTGGCTTTCAATCCGAGCACCTTGGATCGTTGTAGTCGTACCATTCAGGTACACCGCCCCCGCGCCAGCTGTAAATCCATTTCCCAACTGGACATGATTCCCCAGTAATTTTAATGTCCCGGCACTCCAAGATCCATCATCGTCCAATCGGCCCGTCATCCCCACTTCCGCCGTGCCATTGCTCCCATATTGCACTCCCCTACCTTGCCAATTTGCACCACGGATCTGCACCCCAGTTTGTCCTACCAGGATGCTATCTTTCACAATCATATCTTGACCATTTACATTCAATTGACCGTTGGTTTGGAACACTGAATCTTCGATCCCAAACGTTTTCCCACTCACCACTATCCCATTTTTAGCCCAATAGTCACTCGTCTTACTCGTCAGCGTGTCGCTATCAATACTAATCTGATTCCCGTTTACAATCGTGGTTGTTAATGTCGCATTCCCTTGGATACTCGCATTATTTCCAGCCAATAACTGCGATCCCGTTCCATTCACACCGCCCGTTAGGCGCATATCTCGCCCCGCCGATACACTACTGCTACTCACGTCACTACCCCCACCTATCGTCACGTCACGCACTCCTTGCAGCTGGCTATTTGTTAGACGTGTCGTTCCTGTAATAGTCACATCGGTTCCACCCAATACTGTCGTTCCGATAAGGGATGTACCTTCTCCAACCATGGCCACATTCACACCGTTTCCACTCTGTAGCCAACTATCACGTAAGCTGATCGATTGTCCCCTGATCGTTAATTCTCGTCCCGATTGAAAATTACCCCGGCTTCCGGAGATTGTACCTACCGTAACCGCCACATCATTTCCCCCTTGGATTAATCCGTTGCTGTTGGTCAACTCGCTCCCACTCCACGCGAGATTTTGTCCGGCGATCACACTGCCATTCGTGTTCATTCCATTCGCCGCTTCTACGCTCATATTAATCACACTTTGCAGCGTCCCACTATTTGTTAAGCTCCTGTTGGAAACGGTGGCAGCATGCACATTCAGATTGCCACCGGACTGTATCGCGCCTCCGATTTGGCTATACTCCCCCGTGAGGACATATCCTTGAGAACCGGATGTTTGAACGCCACTGTTAGACATATGTACACCACGGCCCGTCCAATACAAGGTGCCTGCCAACACGGTACTATCGTCGACACGAGCGTTAGCGACCGAAACCCGTACGCCATTGTTTATGACGGTTGCGGTATTGGATAACCGAAAATTACTCGCCTCAAAAGAGGCGTCAGTCGCCTCAACACTGCTTTCTGATAATGTTAACTGCCCGGCGTGGATCAGGAGTTGATCAGCGCCAAGCACACCGGTAAACGTCATGGCATTGTCTATCGTCATCGCCATCAACCCAGATGTTCCGAATTGGGCCTCTTGACCAGTGAGATTGACACCAGCAAACCGTAGGCTATTGGCCCCGTACACGGTACTATTTCGCACCGTGATATCGTCGGCATAAAGTGCCACATCGTTCCCCACCAACCGACTCCCACTATCCAAACTAATGGACACCGAATTACCCAGTGTTTTCCCCAAAATAGCCACAGTGTTGGATGCTTCTATGGCCGCATTGCCCAGCACCACCATGTCGGCGTTTGCCGTCCAACTCGTGTTACTTTTAAAGTTACTTCCGTCTAAGGTAAGCGTCGCCGCTTGCAGGTTTTGATCCCACTCCGATTGAAGGGTGCTATTCATGATAGAGACACGCTGCCCATTCAAGGCGAGCGTACCCGCGGACAGCACGGTGCTCGTTGAACCTAGATTCAAATCAACGCCAGAAATCGTCGTATCTGCGGCACTTTGCAACACGGCGTTATACGCATTTATGGCTTGACCTGATATATCCATCGACGATCCACTCAACACCGTGGCACGGCGAAGGTCGACGCTCTGTGCACCCTGAATGGTCACACGGAACGCATCGAGGGCACTATCTGTAAAATCCAAACTCTGCGTCATGGACAAAGACGCCAATCCCGTAGATCCCAATTGGCTGCTGGATAGAGTTCCTCGGCTCCCTTCAATAGTGAGGCTCTGTTGCCCTAATAACGCACTGGTCTGAAGAGCGAGGTGGTCGGCTTTTAGGGTGAGGGTGGACCCCGACGACAATACACTCGTGTCTATTGCCAAAGATTTTCCACCGACGTCCATACGCCCGGCATCCGCTTGAACCGATGACAAAGAAAGTTGATCAGCTCCTAGGGTGAGTTGATCCGCAGCCAAGGAGGTACGACTCAGTGACGCATCCGTCCCTGACAGCGATAGTAGGCCCAAACTCAACAATTGACTGTCGTCTATGGTTGAAGTGGATAGATCGAGCGCTAACTTCTGATCGCTTTGCAGCACACTGCCCTGCCTGATTCCGGCTGTTTGCGCCTGTATTTCCGTGTCTGTTTTTCCTAAAATTTGCGAATTATTCACATCCAATTGGCTAGCCGTAATCGCGGTACGTCCCAACGATTGGACCCCTGATTGGTGGGACAATACCGCACGACCTACTGTCAGCGTTACCCGATCTTGGCCATAGATTTGACCGGAATTAATTAAGAGCGCCCCAGAAAGAACATCTAAGGAGTTGCCGTGAAGTTGGGATTCAGTCAACGAGAGGGTATCGCCATGATAGGTTAAGGCCCCGTTGGCGAGCCCAACGCTGTTTGTAAAGATAGCCTCGTTAACCGCCAGCGACGTATCTCGGCCACTCTGCAAAAAGGCCGTGTTCAAATTGACAGCAGTACCGTGCATCACCAGATCGCGTCCAGCGGCCAATCGACCGTTGTTCAACTGCCAGTAATCCACCGTGGTGCTCACATCCCGGGCAGCTTGGATTGCTGTATCATTACTTAGAGACATGGAATTTCCGGCTAAAGTGATATCGTTTGCAGCATCGATGACACTGTTTTCGATATGAGTATCGGCAGATTGAATATTAATATCAAACCCCTGGACCATGCTACTCCCCCAAGACTGAGAATCATTAGTCCGAAACTGGATATCCCGGGCCTGAATCCCACTGCGAACAAACGATGCTGTTTTTCCAGCGAGGGTCATATCTCCATCGCTTTGGATTATGGAATCTGTCCAATATGAGATATCCTGATTGAGCCCTACTCCGTGTTTTCCATCCACAACACTATCCGTAATGTGAGCCAACAATCCAGTCATCAGCACGTCGTCCAAGGCCAAAATCTGACTGCCATTACTACTCAACTGATCGCTTTGAATACGTATTTGTGACTGACTCTGAATACCACTATTAAGAACGGCAATCGCGTGGCCCGTCAGCGCCACGTTTCCATGGGCAGCGAAGTCACTCGTATCACTTTTCAATGCGTTGGCGGCAACAGTAATATCCCCCATCGCCATGATAGAATTACCCAAAACCGACACATCATTTCCCGTCATCTGAATGTGATTAGCGCCATGTACGGTATCGGAAAAGGTCAGCAACCTCCCGTCAAACGTTAATTGATCCTCTGCCGAAAAAAGCGAAGCATGGGCATTTAGTTCATCCGCATTCATAGCAATCGCATTCCCAAATATAGCGCTCATGTCGGATGTTAAATCGACCGCATCAGCACTCACGGTGGCTCCAGACCGAAGTGTCGTGTTGGTGAGCGCCAACGATGATCGATTTCCCGTACCTCGGATCACCATCGACCCACTACTCACAATCCCGCTGTCGTGTAATCTTACATGGTTATGCTGCAATTCCAACGCGCCACCCGACTGAAGCCACGCCCCATTCGTATCCAACGTGCCACCCGAAAAGTGTACGCCCGATAATCCGGTCAACTGAGTGCCGGTCAATGACGAAGTATCGCCTAGCCATGAAATGTCGTGTTTCGAAAACAAGTCATCGCCGGTACTCGCAACTCGACCACCCCGCACATATATATCTCCTGCCGATTGAAACATATTACCCGCCAAGGTGATGGAGGTACCCTCCAATGTACTGCGCCCCATACTCATCACAGCGGTCCCGGATAAGTTCAATGCATGCTTACCTAACAACAACAGGTCACCTTGGCTAATCCACTGGGTGTCAAGCGACTCCAGCGTGCCAGATTCCGTCTGCAGGGTACCACCATATACCATGCCATCCCGGGCATGAATCATATCTGCATTGATACTAAGAGTGTTCCCAAGAACCTGCGTGGTACTCAGAGTCACTGTCTTACCGAAAATCCCCACCCGTTGAGACCCCTGAATGGTATCCTCATCCCAAGCCATATCTCCTCCCGACAGAGCAATATCCCCTTCAGACATCCACATACTTTGGGTACTTTTTAAGAGTGGTGATTGAACGTTTAGATTAGATCCTGCCCAGAAAAAGGACCCCCCAGCATCGACTTGCCCATCTAAACTTAAATTCCCGACCGATAGGATTCGGCTGCTGGTAAACGTGGCTGTTTTATTATAAGAACGAAGTTCTCGGGCCAAAAATACCGACCCTTCTGTTGTTAGAGTATCAGCATTAATTGCCACCTCCCCAAGCCCTTGAAGGGTATGGTTACGAAAAGTAGCGTCATTGGCAACGAAATTTAATTTTCCCTGAGACGCCCATTGGCTGTCGGTGGCATTGACATGATCAGCACGTATCGACAATGCGCCAGCGGCTTGTAGCAACGACCCATTCTGCAACCCAAACGTTGTGGCGGATAGCCCGACATCCCCTTGTCCAATTACCGTACTGCCGGTCATTACGATGTGATCGCTAGCTAATGTAATTGCACCTTCCCCAACGACTAAACTACGATCAATATCAAGCTGGGTGCCATCGAATGTTAATGGTTGCCGACTATGGATATCTGTAAAAGTTAATCGGGCCTGTATAGCATTGATTGACGCACCTCCCTCGGATACCACTTGCGTGTTACTCATCGCGAGTTGAGAGGTCGTAATGTTCAGCGTCCCTCCACTCTGGATGGATGCCCCATTCCAGTTATGGGCTAGCCCCGATAGGCTCATTGCCTCACGAGACGATAGCATCCCGTGGTCCGTCACTGTATCGGATACCAATGATAGGCCTCTACCACTGGCGATTTCTCCTAAATTCAGATACGCCTTACTCGTCATTTCAACGCCCCCAAAGCCCAGCATCAGGCCGGTATTCGTTAATGAGTCGCCCACCAGGCCCAATACCCCGGCACCGGCAATTTTTCCGGCATTGTCCAGTGCCAATGCCCGAATATCGAGGTCCCCACCGCTGAGAATGGTGCCGTGATTCGTCAATGCCCCTAACTGAAGAGCGACATGTCCATCTGAGCCTACCATCGATGAAACGTCTTGGATCAATGACCCGCCATTGAGTTGGAGCGATGTACCCGCAGCACATTTGGAATTTTTTTGAACAATCTCGCCGTCGGCCGAAATCTCCGCATCACCAGCCGAATATAAATACGTATCGGTCGTCTGGATCTGCCCGGATTGAACACGTAGCCCCCCGCTTTGCATATTCATCGATGTTGTTTCAAACGTTCGAATGGCCTTTATGTCTACGGATGTAGCTTGGGCCACACCTTGGCCAATTTTGATATCACGATCAGCACTCACCGTCAGACGGTCCCCTCCACCAACCCGAAGATATGAACCAACAATATCCTTCCCCGCTCGGAGATCGACAGTTTTTCCAAGCATATATACTGGAAACTCCTCAGTGCCCTCCATAATGAGCGAACCGCCAGCGCTAACATCAATGCCATTTCGACCATTCACACCATATCCGTTCAACACAATATCGTTTCCAGCATTAAGAGATACCGACCCGGCATCCAATCCCTTCGACTGAGTGATGGATCCTTGGGCATCGATCGCCACCCGACCATTAGACCCCGCTTCGGTGTAACTCACATCCCCAGCCGAGTTAATATCGATTCCATTGGCACCTACTAACGGGCCCTGGGTATTCACACCCACCCCTTTTTCGGTGCTCATTAAGAATATACGACCGGCATACATTCCACCCAACGCTTTCGCGTCCAACGACAACGCGGGTCGTGATCCCGCATCACTGTCTAGCGCCTCGACATCTGAGTGGGCATAACCTATTTGATTCGCCCCCAAAATCATCCTCAACTGATCGGTTCCGGCGATAGGTCCATTCACCACGAGCTGTCGAGCCCACAGATCTAATTGCTGCACGCCACGTCCATCCAATCCGTTTGGCCCGATTTCGATACCGCCGTTTTTGACCATCGCTGTGGTCAGTGTTTCGTTGGACATCCCCATCGTTCCAGCGATTAATGCGGCCCGAGGGATGTTGATAAACCCAGCCCCATTCACATAAATCCCATTGGGGTTTGCCAATACAAACTCAGCAGAATTCCCGAACATTTCGGTATACCCCTGGAGGGTTGATTTAGACGTCCCCGACACTTCAATCAGCACGATATCGGCCGCACGTCCGTTGTACAGTGGGTTGGCGTAAAGCGCACCTCCCAACTGCGTGGTTCCTTTTGCGAGACTGTTATTCAAAATGACACCCTGGGAATCGACGTTATAGTCTTTGAAAGTGTTCTTAGAGACACCGGCGCCAGACGGTGCTGCAAGGTTCACAACAGGCACACCGTTACTCGTTTCGTCCATGCTCGATTTTTGGCTTTTAGGAGCGGCATCATCAGGAGTTATGGGCATCGCAACAACATGGATTGGCAGCGCCAACCACACCACCATGTAGTACAGAATCACCCGAATAGCCCAGATATTTACCAGACGCCTTACGTATGTAATTTTCATTTCTTCTCCCTTAATTTTTCTATGCCAAAACCAAAATGCAACGATGCCGACCACAATCCGAACAGGCGTTTTTTGATCAAGGATAGTAGGCCAGCTGTTGATTCTTTATCTTCAACCGGAGCCACGACGGGCGCTTGAGGTGGCGGAACCGGCGTCGACGCGGTGGGATTCGAAAGAGACTCTCGAATAGCGCTTGAAGTGCGTCGTTGATCGCGACGCCTTTTGAAATCAACCCCACCACTAATTAGGGGTCTCGACTCAATAGTCTGGGTCACTGAGGAGGGGGATAATGGTTCAATCCGAGTTTCGACAGAAACAGTTGGAGTATTCGACTGAATTACATCAGTCACCGTGGGCAGTGGGGATGGTTTCAACTGAGTCTCGACGGAGACCGGTTGGGGATCATCAATCTCTCCGTCGGCGGTCAAGGTCATCGTGGACGCCGGACGGGTATTCACACCCATTCCGTTTTGATTTTGAATCAAAAAAATCTTTCCCGAGTGCATCCCACCGACCGAATTAGCGTCGATGGTTCTGGCATTAGATGACTCGTTTTCACAATTCATCGATATTAATGGATAATCAGAATTGGTATGGTTAGACACGCTCTCTCGATCGCCATTTACAGGCCCGCTCAGCAAAAACACCATCAACGCAAAGCAGACAATGGGGCTATTCTGCCAGGTCGACATTAAAAAGACCTCGTCAATGTCCAGAAACATTGGGCACCGGGTATCTCTAAACCCGACGACGCCTTCACGGCTTTGGCCAGTGTAATATCCATAGACCACACATCGTCCCGGTAGGTAATACCCGTAGCAATACTGGTCATGATCGCATGGCCACCCACATCATTCCATTGGCCAGCTTTCGACACGACTCCACCATATATCCCGTGATAGAACCCTATGTTTTGGCCTAAAAAACCTGGGGTATACATTAATTTTAACGAGGCCTGAGCCCCCGAATCTCCAGAAAATGCCATCTCATATCCTGGTGTCGAGTAACTATCTCCGATGGATAATCGTTCCGAAGCATATAAGGCCACCGGACTATACTGCCCCATTAGACGTCCTTGAAGTGTCACAGGAAACCACGCCGTGGATATCGGTAATGTAAGCGTGATTTCAGCAGTAAATTTATCAAATTGTTGATGAGCCGACCCGACATCTAATGTGGGCGAGTCCATCGTGGAGCTCAATCCTCGGATATATCTCAGATCCAACCCCATCGTTCCAAAATCGGCATACCATAGATTATTCAATCCGAGAGACAACGTCGTTAATGACGAACTGTTCGTATCTATTTTTGTATCTTCAATAAAATTTTGGTTACTTTTATTAGTTAATTCAACCGTACCGACCAACTTGTCTTTGGCGGCGCGAAATAGCATCACATCAAGGCTCCCTTTGGCAGTAATAGACTCCCCTGAAGTAATCAAGTTTTTGTTAGTTCCAGCGACCAAAGTCATATAATCAAATTGACTAAAGGCCACTCGTCCTGTCACCGAACCCATCGGCTGAGATACCGAACACGACAAGTTATTTTGGTATTGGGTGTTATCTTTAAACTTTTGAAAATAGCTCACGGTCCACTGATCCAATGTCCCCAACATGTTGTCATACCCTAAATCCACCGACGTGGGAATAACCTGAACCTGAGAATCAGACACCGTGTCATAGCGAACGCTAGCACTACCCAATCGCCCCCCCATATTCCGAACGGTAACCACGGTCCCACCGGTGTCTTGAGCCGGACTCAATTGCATCACCGCCTGAATAGAACTGAGTCGGTTTAATTGATCCATCGCCTGTTCTAGGGACCAAATATTTAACGGTCTCCTTTGCACACTGAAAAAAGCCAAGTCTTTCTGCAACGAAGTTATCCCTTCTAATCGAATATCAGCAATAAATCCCTCATGCACTTCCAAAATCAAGTGTCCGCTTTTAAGTGACTGCTTGGGCAAATAAGTACGAGTCGTCACGTAACCTTTTTTAAGATAGGCATCCGTGACCGACGCTGCCAGTTGGTTAATATCGTTGATAGTAATCATGCGATTTAAATAGGGCGACACCAGTGTGATTTTCTCGAAATCGGCAAGGAATGTCGCCCCTTTTAATTCGATGTCAGTAATATTAAACGACGGCAACTCCCCTAGGATCACTGACGCCGTGGCCGGAGCCCCGTAGTCGATAGGGATGCTCTGTTTTTTTCGAGCATCTCGCAACGACTCCTCATATCGCCGCCGATTTTGATCTTGGATTATAAGGTTATCCTGGAGCACGCCGGCCTTGATTCTAACCTCTTTTTCAATGGCATCCTGATCGACAGTAACGGCATTCACAGTGCAAGATAATAAAAAAAAACCCATTAAACAGTACAGAAAATTACGCAACAACTATTCCTAACATTGATATTAAATTGCGTAACATTAGGGCACGGACACTGGGGTGTCAATTGAATTAAATGCTTACAAAATCTTGTCCGCCTGTGCGTTTCGGCTTAATCCCTAAAGTTAGGGTCTCGTCGCAAAAGGTAACCGACGTGACGCCATCCATCCACCCGAGCTTAAACCATAGAGTTTAGAGTTTTTTTCGCCCCAGTGATGGGACAGCCAGAGTCGCCCACCCAACCATTAAGATTAGACCTCCAATTGGAGTAATCACCCCAAACATTCGATTATGAAATAATACCAACAAAAATAAACTTCCAGAAAATAACAGCACTCCAATGAGCCAACATACGCGAGCCCGATGACGGGCTGACGAATCGATGGGAATTAACCCAAGCACAATATGAAGAAGCCCATAATTTACAGCAGTACGCCACACATCCATTTCCACCCCAGAAATCGTCCCTTTAAGGCCGTGACTGCCAAATGCACCCAAAGCAACGACTACAGCACCTAGACACGCAAATAATCGAACCATATTATCTCCCCTACCATCCACACTAACCAACATTTCGTTATATCACCAATAAAAACTTAAAATACCACACATTCTCGTTACTCGAAGACTACCTCTACCTAAATGGACGCCACTTGATATTGAATCATTTTCTCAGATTAACCCCAAACCACTTGTAATGGTTTCTTTAGGAACACTTCCACCGACTTAACCAGGATAGTTGGACTCAATAATCGGACTTTTTCTATGCCCTTTAAGCATGGGTTGAAATCAGTTGACGATTATCGACGAGCTACTAGGTGAATGGGTACGCAACAGACGTCTCAAAAAACGGAATTGAAGCCAGTTCCTTACACTAATGCCTTAACAAATAGCATCATATACTAACAATCGAAATAATCATTAAATTCGATTAATTGAAACGATTGAAATGAACCTAAATCCGGCCGCCGGTTCTCCTCATCTAGATCTCTCTAGATCATCTCTTATCAAATAACGCGTTATATCGAATTAAAAAGTCGGACATTAATGTAGAACAGGAAACTTCCGATCTACTGCCCAGGCAAAAAAAGTGTAATTCTAATCAACACGAAGTTTAGTGTTAAACACCTCAACGGCGCGCCCGGATATCTGGACCCACAACGACGGATATCGATGAACTAATACCTCGACCTGCCCCGTTCTCGAAATCGCCTCCCCCTGTTGCCCGACAAATCGATACGTTGAACCGCATTCAACAAGGTTATGATGGACTAAATAGGCACCGCGCGGACCATGCGCGTTCCCAGTTACCGGATCCTCAGATATTCCAATTGCAGGTGAAAACATACGCCCGTGAGTGAGAAGCGTCGAATCAAACGAATCAAAAGTAAAGACAAATTACCCGTTACAATTGATGCGGTGACTAAGCGCAACTAAGCCAGCAAAATTAGGCGTATGCGAGTTCAACACCATCCTGCTTTGGATACCTAGAATTACTTTACTGTGCCCAGTAGATATAACCTGAACGGGGCAATCCGAATAAACATCCTGTTTAGAAAGGCCTAAAACAGATAACAACTCGGAAAATTCGTCTGAATCAAGTGCCGGGCCAATTTCCACGGATCCTAGGGTCTAGTTAATTTTACCCCAAGGCTATCCTCAATCAAATCGACCGCCACCACACCGATATCTGTTTTAACACGCAACTGCCGAGGAAAAATAAAATCATTAATCCTACTCAACACAAAACTAGAGGCAATCGTTGCGTGGCCGCACACCTTAACCTCAGTAGTTGTGTTAAAAAACCGAAAATAAACGTCGTGTTCACGGTCGATAGAATCGAAAACAAAAACAGTCTCAGAGCAATTTACTTCACGCGCAATCATTTGCATGGTCCGATCCGACAACTGCCCGCAATTAACCACGACCCCAACGGGATTACCTTTAAATCGCTCCGTTGTGAATGAGTCTACAAGAAATAGTCGAACCGAATGCGCCATACCCAACTAGCAATAACCGAAATAATTATCACCCAATTAGTAACCACAAATTAACCGACGTCGTCGGCCGGCAGAGTGCCGTTAAGAATCGATCATATAAGGTAGAATGAGTTCATCACCAAATTGCCCCCGGATCCCCCAACAAGAAGGAGGCGTCTCGAACAACGTAATTTCAATGTCGTTAATCGGTATGGAGCAATTAACCGAAATACGGTCCATCAAAACACGCAATAACTCCCTTTTAACACCTAAACTACGTCCCGAAAACAGGCTGATCTCCAGAATAACATACCGCCTACTCTTCTCAGTCGGAAAAACAAAATCACAACTATTTAATCCCAAAAACCGATGGAATCGTTTATTTTCGGGAATTTTCAAAATATCAACTACACAGGAATGGATCGTATCCGAAAGGGCAAGGCGATTTTCGCGTAGTAACCGCTTCAAGGCGTATATTTTAACTTGAACCACAAACTATCCCTCATATGAAAATAAAAAGGCTTAAGTGCCCTAGACGGCAGTATGAAACCGGTCGTGAATCCGCTTTGCAATAGGCTCAATTTCTTCCAAAGGAATTGCTCCTAAATTGAGTCGGACAACCGTTTTATCAAACCCAAATTGAGTCCCGCACACTCCCAACAGCCCCAATTCAGCAAACACTTCAACAATAGGTCGATCTGTTTCCGACTTTGCCAGTTGGTGTGAACGTCTAGCTTCAAGAACGGCATAAGGTCCACGTTTAGCCAACTGGTTAATCCCATTACAAGAATTAATTATCGCATTAAACAATTTCACTTTTTCGACCGTATTTTGCCTCAATTGGCGTACTTTATTCTCCCGTTCAGGGTCTTTTAAAGCAGCAATTGTTCCAATTTGTGAAAATATACACGGATGTGTGGTCGTCTGACTTTGATAGTGTAAGATTCCGTCAAGAAGGCCAGCATCCATAGTGGCAACCCCCCCGCTTCGAACCGAATGCCCAACTAATCCTTCTTTCCCTAGCCCAAAAATTACAACCACTTTGCGTGGATCAAACCCGGAGTCACGGACAATCGTCCCCTCTCTTAAAGTATCAAATTCTGAATGATAGAATCGATACGCCGTATCCAACAA
>RHAI01000043.1 GCA_010028705.1 bacterium | reverse complement strand
AGCCATGTCAATTACGTCGCCAAAATTCGAGACGGACAGCGGATTAATCTGCCCCATCGGGATCCCATTCCCCACGACCCAACGGATCGCCGTCATCGCCGAAATACGCCCCAAGACCCGGATGCCCAGTTTAACATTGATAATGCCACCGCCACACAGATTCAATCCCACTACGGGATTTCAAAACGGGGCGCCCGAGCCATTACTCACTACCGATCCGTAATGGGTTGGATTCAGTCTGAAACCGAACTTCCGCATGTACCGAATCTCCCATCCAACGATATCGCAATATTGTCCCAACGCCTGAATCACCCATAAAAATCCAGACTTTAATCAACCCCTCAACTCATGGTATAGTCGGTCCACTTCGGCGGGATTAGCTCAGTTGGTAGAGCGTCTGCTTGCCAAGCAGAAGGTCGCCAGTTCGAATCTGGTATCCCGCTCCATAATTTTCCCCTTTATCGTTCATCGGTATACGAACACATGCTTAACTCCGGTTGAGTCAACTTTAAATTCTTAGGTGGATCAATGAAAATACTTAATAGCCAAAAACAAGGAAATGTAATTTTCCTCGAATTGGAGCAGCCCTTCGACGTCCTGACTCACACACTCGATTCCGCATTCAAAAAAATTGTAAAAGACGTCCGAATTCCTGGATTTCGACAAGGCAAAATTACTCGATCGATGTACGAAAAATATTTCGGCAAAGAGCCCATAATTCGGGAAGGCGTGATGGAGGCCGTTAATGCGGCTTACACTGAAGCCGTCCAGTTGCTGGACCTGCACGTTATTGATTTCCCTCGAAATATTAAAATCGGTGAATTCAAAGAAAACGAAGCCCTGCAGTTTTCCTGCGAGGTAGATGTACTTCCCGAAGCCAAATTGGGGACGTACAAAGGTCTCGATATTACCGTCGCCAAAGACCAAGTCAGTGATGACAGCGTCAATGACCAACTCGAGCGGCTGCGTGACAGCTACGCGCCCTACGAAACCACTGATCGGGCCGCCCAATCGGACGATGTGATCCGAGCCTCATTGACGGCGATAATTGATGGGGAGCCCTATGCCCCATGGACCCGAGACGGTGCCGGAATTCGGATCGGTATGGGGAATTTTGGTTCCGAATTCGACAGTCAACTGCTGGGGGCATCAGCCGGAGACACCAAAACATTTTCGACCACATTGCCCGACGATTTTTCGAACAAAGACACCGCTGGCAAATTAGTCGAGTTTACGGTGACCGTTCAGGAAGTGCGTGAGAAGCGCCTACCCGAACTGACCGACGAATTCGCCGCGAAAGTATCGCCCCAATCGACGGTTGAGGCGTTGCGATCCGAGACCCGCCAACGACTCGAGTCCCAAGCCACCGAAAAATATGAAAATGACCTTCAAAACGCGATTATCAATGCCATTATTGACGGCACCGAAATTGAGGTTCAGCCGATTCTTGTCAACCGGGAAATTGATCAACTGGTGGCCGAATTCGAAAGTAACGTTCGACGGATTGGATACACACTGGACCAATACCTGGCCGCGACCCAGGGAAGCCTCGAACAGTTGAGAGATACGTATGCCGAGGCGGCCACACGGCGGGTAAAAGCCGACATTATTCTGGCCGAAATCGCAAAAACGGAATCCATTGATGTCACCGATGACCAGTTGGTAGCCGAAATTAAATCGTGGCAATCCCCGGAATTGACGACGGATAAACAGATTGAAAAATATCTGAAAAAAATTGACCGTTCACGCCTCAAGTACAATTTGCGACGTCAACGAACGGTGGAATTTCTTATTGCGAATACCACAATCACACATTAAGAGGGAATTACGATGGGTTTAGTGCCAATTGTTGTCGAGTCAACCGGACGGGGCGAACGATCTTATGATATTTATTCGCGACTGTTGAAAGAGCGGATCATTTTTTTATCGGAGGCCATTGACGACCACACCGCCAACTTGATCATCGCTCAGCTGTTATTTTTAGACGCTGAGGACAGTGAAAAAGAAGCGTATATGTACATCAACAGTCCTGGCGGGGTGGTCACGGCGGGATTGGCGATATATGACACCATGAAATACATCAAAACTAAGGTATCGACCATTTGCCTGGGTCAGGCCGCGTCGATGGGTGCGGTGCTGTTATCCGCCGGAGAGCCAGGCCGACGGTTCGCACTCCCAAATTCACGCATTATGATCCATCAACCATTGGGCGGTGCGCAAGGCCAGGCCACTGATATTGAAATACAAACCAAAGAAATTTTACGCCTGAAGCATACCTTGAACGGAATTTTAGCCTCCCATACCAAACAACCCATTAAAACGATCGAAAAAGATACCGATCGCGACAATTTCATGAGTTCGGAAGAAGCCGTTAAATATGGGCTGATCGATGCGGTAATCAAGTCCGCTCCGACCACACCATCCGCTAAATCGCCCAAGAAATGACCTCCGGATCCCCCCCTATTTGTTCATTTTGCGGTAAGCCCCAAACCATCGTAGCCACCTTGGTTTTGGGGCCCGACGCCAATATCTGCGACCAGTGTGTACGAGTGTGCATGGATATCACCGCCGGATCCCCCGCCGATGTCACCCCCAAAGACTCTCCCAGCGTCCTATCGGCAGCACCAGCCATTGAATCGACGCC
Source organism: bacterium (assembly GCA_010028705.1). GTDB lineage: Bacteria > Margulisbacteria > Marinamargulisbacteria > SXXA01 > SXXA01 > RHAI01. Next base: position 10,976 of record RHAI01000043.1, on the reverse strand, counting down.
GATCCGCCCGCCCAAGGTCCCGACGCCAACCGAAATCTACGCGTTTTTGGATCAATATATTATCGGCCAAGAGCACGCCAAACGGATCCTATCGGTGTCGGTATACAATCATTACAAACGTCTATTTGTCCCGACTCCAGACGGCCTCGAAGACGTAGAGTTACAAAAAAGCAACGTGTTACTCGTCGGTGCGACCGGCACTGGAAAAACACTCTTTGCGCAAACGATTGCGCGGCTACTCGACGTGCCATTTACCATCGCCGATGCCACAACGATTACCGAGGCCGGGTACGTCGGCGAGGATGTTGAATCGATGTTATTTCGACTCTTACAAGTGGCCAATCACGATGTGAAACGGGCTGAAAACGGTATAATTTACATCGACGAAATCGATAAGATCTCGCGGAAATCTGAAAATCCATCCATTACTCGGGACGTATCGGGTGAAGGGGTGCAACAAGCCCTACTCAAAATGCTGGAGGGGTCTCAAGTGAATGTTCCGGTTCGCGGCGGCCGTAAAAATCCTCAGGGCGAATTTATTACAGTGAACACTCAGAATATTCTCTTTATCACCGGCGGTGCCTTCCATGGGATAGAGTCCATTGTTAAACATCGCCTCAATGAAAAACAGTATGGATTTATGTCAGAATCCGATGGAACCACGATTCAATCCACTGACGTATTTGAACATGTCCAGGTGGAGGACTTGCAAAAATTTGGGCTCATTCCAGAATTGATTGGGAGATTACCCGTGATTGCGCCGCTTCAGGAACTCGACGAGGATGCCCTGGTCCGAATATTAACGGAACCCAAAAATGCAATTACGAAGCAATTTCAAAAACTATTAGCCATGGATGATGTCACCGTCACGTTTTCGCCCGAGGCATTGAAAAAAATTGCTAAAATTGCCGTTCTTAAAAAGGTGGGGGCTCGGGCGCTACGTTCGATTGTAGAAGCAATTATGCTCGATACCATGTTCACGGCGCCATCACACCCTGGATCATCCGTGACCATCACGGAAACCGATGTCGACACCTACGCCACCGCCACCCTGTCAAAAGCCTTGCGGGATAAATTACGGTCCGATAACGGGCAATAATTCCAATGGCATCACCTGCAACGCCGCCGTCATTGATTGTGCTCAAAGCCGCGATGGAATCATTGGGGCAATGGATTGAGTGGATTAATCCCAACCGGGCCGAATATGACGCTGTCCGACACCATCTTTCGGGTATTCCGACCCGTGAATCGGCTGTGGTGATCCAATCGCTACTCCTGACGACGTTAACGATGTTTGAAGGAGTGGCGACGCCGTCTATTTCTGGGATTACCGTTCAGCCAGATGGGCTCACCGTTCAGTGGAAATCCAGCCCCGCTAATATCATACGCTGGGGATCTGTTGATTCCGACTTTTATCAGTGGGTGACCACAGCCATACAAAAAAAAATCATCCCATTGGATGGGGCCGGCTCTAAAGTGGCACTTCCGTCCGGAGTGATGGAGGCCATCCTCCAACGGCTGGACTACTACCAATCGGCGTTAACGGTGACCCAACACTGCTTAGATCGGCTGAAGCGTGCGGACACGGGGTCCATTGACACCGACATCGAGCCTGTATTTCTATTTGTGTTAATTAGCTGCCTTCCCTTAGATCAACTGAATGCCTTGTTTTTGCTTATTCATCACCATTTACCCGCCGGCTTGAAGGTAACAGGATCCGATGGGCGGACCATCGCTGTAGATCAGATTTTCCAACCGTCCTCGGATATGAAATTCATGATTGAAAAAACTAATTTTTATATGGATTTATGTTTAAGTCCTGGGCTTCCCATTTTCAGAGAAATTGCTCTGGCCAAAACGGTCGAATTTTTCAAAAAAAATCTGGCCATAGCGACTGTTCGTCAGCAGCTTATCGAGTCGCTCGATGGTATATCGCGCACGCAAATCGCACCTCGCCAGCAACTGTATGACGTGTGCATCACCCTCATTAATCGGATACTCCGACCATGACCTCCCTCGACGATATTCGTCAGCTCCTAATCCAGGCATTGGCACCTAAAACCCTGCACGTTGAGGACGAGTCCCACCGGCATGCGGGGCATTACATCGCGGCGTCATCGGATCCCAGTCACATACGAATTCGAATCGTATCAAATCAGTTCAGCGGGCTTTCGAAAGTAAAGCAGCACCAACTGGTTAATCGTATTCTGAAGCCCGCCTTTGACGAAGGGCTGCATGCGTTGGCGTTGGAAACATTATGGCCGTAAAGGCGCTATCCCAATCCGTGGAGCCACTTAAATGATCATATTGGGTGCCGGCATAGCTGCCTTTGCGGTCATGATTTACCTTTTCGAAAAGGATAAGCGATGGCTGTGGTATCAAATTATCGAACTCCGTAACAACACGCTGGGCAGCAACCCCAATTGGTTCAAGCAACCCAACCAAACCGTGGTTCAAGGCATTCTCAATCACATTGGCGATTCACCCCGCCATATTCTGCTATTAAAACTCGACCATATTGGCGATATTGTCCTGACACTACCGACTCTCAAAGCCCTTAGGCGTCAATTTAAAACGGCTCATATTACGCTGGCTTGTGGAAGCTGGGGCGTCGATATGTTAAAGGCCGAAGGCGTTGTCGACGAGTTTATAACGATCAATTACTTGGCGCCCAACCACCCTAACCCCAAGGCTGAACTGGCGACATTTTACGCAGCGGTCGCCGGAAAACAGTTTGATATCGCCGTGGATTTGCGCCCATTCGGGAACACTCAATTTTTACTCAAAAAAGTGTCCGCGCAATTTAAGCTGGGATCATGGTCGGACCAATCAAGTACAACTCTACTCCATTTCACGGATGTGGCACCGCAAGACATCCATGTCGCCGAGAAAATATATCGAATGGCGCAACATTTAGGGTGTACCGCCCCTATCGAGGGCCCGCAAATCACCTTCTCCAGCGATGAAACCGCGTTCGCAGACCAATTTTTTGAATCGACCCAATGGGGGAACGCAACGGTCATCGGAATTCACGCATTCGCCAATGTAGAAACCCGGAATTGGGGGGTCGATAACTTTGCCGCGGTTGCCACCCAACTCGTAGCACTCGGCTACAAAGTGATTTGGTTCGCGGTCAAACAACCCAACACCTTTGAAACGTTATTTTCTGAAGAAATCAAAAAAAACATCGTCGTCGTGTCGCAAGCACAACTGCGGGAATCCATGGCGATTATGTCGCGATGCACGGTATTCGTCAGTAATAATTCCGGACCCATGCATATGGCCGCAGCTTCGGGATGTCCCACACTCGGCGTCTTTAGCGGGGCTGAAATCCCCTTAGAATGGGGTCCCTACGGAATGCGAAATCGGTCGATTATCGCGGATATTGGATGTATACGCTGCCACCAGTCCCACTGTGCACACAAAAGTTGTCTAACCAGCATTTCGCCGTCAAACGTGCTAATGGAAATACGGTCTATGGTGGAGTCACGCACAGTATCAAACGAGTTGCCGCAGGCGTCGACTCAATCAGCGGGTTAAAAGACTCCTGAGCCCAATTTTTAACGCTGGACCCGTACATTTTCGCACCGCAGCCCATCCGCATACGGTAATGATTTTGCGCAAATCTTCGCCTGAAAAGGTGGGGTAATACGCACGGAGGGTGTTGTTCAGATAATCCAAATACCCCTCTGAGCGGAGCGGGGAATAGAACGCGGACCGCTCCTCAGCGGGAATCAGTGCCGTTGCAAGCAGTAAATATCCGTCGATGTCCAACATGAGTCGTTGGCAGTTTGTTTGGAAAAACGAATCGTTACCTAAGCGGGCCTTGATCGGTACCTCAGGACTTAAAAATAACAACGAATGGGATGAGCACAAAAGGCCCTTCAAAATCATATATACGTGAGAATATGCGGTGCCCATAAATTGCGGATCAATGACTTGGGTTTGCCATAATTCTCGTTTGATCACGATACTTGAAATGTATGAAAACAGTCCGCCCAATTCGGACACTTGCCGAAAATAGGCGGTCCTGGATTCGGGAAGTCGGAAGTCAAAAATATCCAAATGGTACCGGGGCTGCCCCACCCAATGGGTACGGTTCAAAAACTGCGTCATTGAATGGTCGTATTCATCCCGACCAAACAACACAACCCCGGTATTCGGATGGGCAGTCAAATGGGCCAACACGGTCGAAATCCCCCCGTCGACAACCTGATCATCACTTCCGATAATCCAAACATAGTCCCCGGTGGCCATACTCACTACGTTCAAATAATTGGCATCCGCCCCCTGATTTTCATCAAAACGGTGGTACCGAACCGTCAGTTGGTCCGCCCATCCGGCAACCATTTCGGCGGTGCCATCGGCGGATGCATTATCGCTAATGCACAACTCAATTTGGGAATAATTTGGATCGCAAACAATTGACTCAATAAGTTCGTTTAAATAGGTGCAACGGTTGTAAGTGGGTACGCAAATCGAGATTGGAAACGTCATGCATACAGGCTATCATACCCATCGAAAAAGGGGTATTACAGTGTCTGACTCACCCAGTCCAACATGCGACGTAGGCCGTCATCCATCGACACGTTGGGGGTCCACCCTAAAACCCTGTGCACCTTGGATACATCCGCGACAAACACCTTCCGATCACTTTCACGCGGCGGTAACTTCCGATACTGCAACGACGGTCCAAGGCGGGTTTAACCATGCAAACAATTCGAGCAGGGACATCGAATGGGCCATTCCCCCACCAATATTAAAGACCTGCCCAGCCGCTTGATCGGTATGGTGAGCGGCCGAAAAATACAAAGCGATCATATCATCGGCGTGCAACTAGTCGCGGACCTGTTTTCCTGTTCCGGAAATGGTAAATGGATCGATCGTGTCTGCCTGAGATTGAATCAATCCCTGTCGACAAAACCACCCAATCCAACCTTGTTCCACGGTTGAAAATTGGCGCCCACCGTACATCGATGAATGACGAAAAACAACCGTCTTAAGGCCAAATACCCGTGCATAATCCTGCATATATTGATCAACCGCCCCTTTGGAGCACAATAACGGCTAGATGACACACCCACTCCGCCAAAACATTTGAGTGATGAATGAACAATAGCGATTTTTTTGGATTTCGATTCACAGATAATAATTCCGGTCGCGGCAACGACCTATAATTTCCTTTAAAACCGTTTTAAGAACCGCCTTCCAATTTTTTAAAAAAACGGTTGGTCCGCAGACGACAAAAACACGGCGAAACTCTGAGATAGAAAATTCATTATGGTGATCTCGAATAGTATTGTTCGGGAACTCCAAGTACAAAGTCGCCCTCAACGGTGTATAAAACGCCGAATGCTCACCGGGGGCAAGCAACGAATCGGCTAATAATTTGTAACCGTTAACATCCAACATGAGTCGTTGGCGGTTTGTTTGAAAAAAGGAATCATTCCCAAGTCGCGCATTAACGGGTACATACGGGCACACTCTCAGTTGATTCCACGATGAACAGAGCAAACTGCTCATGATCATATAAACATGCGAATAAGCGGTACCAATAAAACGAGTGTCAATCGTCTGAGAATGCCATGCGTCACGACGGATGATAATGCTTGAAATGTAAGAAAATATACCGCCTAAATCCGCCACTTGGTTGAAGTATGAAAGCCTATCGCTCGCAATTGAAAAGTCAAACGACTTCATCCGCAGCAGTGGACGATTAAGCCAGTGGGTACGATTTTTGAGATACGTGAGCGTAATATCGTATTCATCACGCCCGAACAAAAACACGCCTGTATCGGAATACGTTTCGATATATCGTAAGACTTCAGTTATCCCCCCCACGACAACCTGATCATCACTACCAATCATCCACAAATATTTACCAGTTGCCATACTCGTAACCTTGAGATAATTCGCATCTGCACCTTGATTTTCATTAAAACAAAAATACTTAATATGGAGTTTGCCCTCCCAGCTGGTTATCATGTCAGCCGTACCGTCCGATGAGGCGTTGTCACTCACACAAATCTCGACCCGAGCTCCCATCGGATCACAATAAATCGATTTTAATAAATCATTTAAATAATGGTTACGGTTATACGTTGGGATACAAATCGACAGTGAAAATGTCATGAAATACCCATATCATTTGTGCTGGATCCAGACGACATGACTAACGTCCCACCCACTCCATCATGCGATCAAGGCCATCGTTCATGGTCACTCGTGGGCACCATTCTAACAATCGCTGTGCCTTTGACACATCCGCGACAAATACTTTTTGATCGCTTTCTCGAGGCGGAAGTTGTCGATACACCAGGGGGCGACTTAACCGACCCTCGAGCCACGAAAAAAGCTCCAACAACGACATCGAATTGGCTATACCACCGCCGATGTTAAAGACCTGTCCTGCCGCTCTCGAAATTTGGTGAACTGCCGAAAAATACAAGTCAATCATATCGTCCGCATGTAATAAATCTCGCACTTGTTTACCCGATCCAGAAATCGTAAATGGATCAGGATGGGTCACCTGAGATTGACGCAACGCTTGTTCACAAAACCAACCGATCCACCCCTGGTCGGCAGTTGAAAACTGACGTCCCCCATACATCGATGAGTGGCGAAACACGACTGTCTTTAGCCCAAATACTCTGGAATAATCCTGCATATATTGATCAACCGTCCCCTTTGAACATCCATAGGGCGAACGAAATTCCAATGGTAGAGCTTCTGAAAAACCCGATGGATAGTCAGATGCAGAATATCGAGTGGGCGTCTCGTAATAATCCATCCACTCTAAATCACCGTACACTTTATTTGTTGACGAATAGGTCACAATGGCGTCAGGAGCGTACCGGCGGATGGCCTCAAGGATATTAAATCCACCCAGAACATTGGTCTCAAAATCGCTGCGCGGGTCAACGATGGATGTCGTCATGGCTACCTGGCCGGCAAGATGGAATACAACATCCGGACAATAGTCAATAACACATCGATCCACATCGGCCGCATACCTTACGTCAGCCGTGACTAGCTTAAACGATCCATGGGCCCGTAACCACTCAGCGTTCTCGCTCGATCCCAAGCGGCTCAAATTGTCGAGAATAACGAGTTCGTGCCCTTGCCGCAGCACTTCCCGCGCTAAATTTGATCCAAGAAACCCACAGCCCCCTGTGATTAAATATCTCATCACTTACCCTCAAAAAAAAGATGTAGCTTATCGGAAATATAGTCAAGGTGCGACTCGGTTAACCCGGGCCATATTCCGATCCAAAATCCATCGTTCATCACCTTATCCGTCACAGCAAGGTCGCCTACAACCCGGCGGGGAATCGAACGATACGCCGGTTGTCGAAGCAGATTTCCAGCAAAAAGCAATCGGGTACCAATTTTATGAGTTTCAAGATATTGCACCAATTGATGCCGGTTCCATCGAGTGCTGTCCCGCAAAGTGATCATAAACCCGAACCAGCTGGGAAGGCTGTTAGAGGTGGGCTCCGGTAATATCAGATGAGGACTCAAATCCGCTAACGCGGCGGACAAATAGGCATGATTTTTACGGCGCATCCCAACAAATTCATCAATTCGCTGCAGTTGACTCCACCCAATCGCAGCTTGAGTATCCGTGACTTTTAAATTAAATCCGATATGAGAATAAATGTATTTATGATCGTACCCATGGGGCAATTCGCCCAATTTCCAATCAAATCGCTGCCCACAGCTATTGTCTTTTCCTGGCGGACAAAAACAATCACGTCCCCAATCACGAAAGCTCTCAGCAATTTTTCTTAATCGAACAGTATTGATGAGAACCGCTCCGCCTTCACCCATCGTGATATGGTGGGCCGGATAAAAGGATAACGTCGACAAATCCCCGAAAGTGCCCGTTTTTTGATCCCGATATTGAGCTCCCAACGCGTCACAATCGTCCTCAATAAGCCAAAGCCCATGGGCCTTAGCGACACGCGTTACAGCATCCAAATTGAAGGGATTCCCAAGGGTATGAGCCATCATAATCGCCTTGGTTCGAGGAGAAATCGCTTCCTCCAATTGCGTCACATCCACGTTGTAGGTCGGTAAAGAAATATCCACAAAGACGGGAATGGCACCATACTGAATCAAGGGATTAACCGTCGTTGGAAATCCCGCAGCGACGGTAATCACCTCGTCACCCGGCAACAACTGACGCTCCCCCAAGGCCGGAGATGTGAGGGTATAAAACGCCACCAAGTTTGCCGACGAACCGGAATTCACAAGTAACGCGTTCTTGGCCCCAACATATCGTGCCAAATCCCGTTCCATTTGCGTCGCAAAGCGGCCGGCAGTCAGCCATCCATCAAGTACCGACTCGACGCCAAACAACAGGTCCTCTGTTGTCACTTGCTTGCCTGTAACCGGGATGTAATCGGTACCAGGAACAATCTCGCGGGTCGGTTTGCCAATGGTTTCGGCCAGCTGAGCCCTCAGCGTGTCCGTTAAATGCACAAAATTAGTCATGTTCAACATAATAATTTACCGTTTCTTTAAATGATATAGGTCGGGGCGATTCAACAAACCCCCATTCCTCCGCCAAGGTACTACCGTTGTAAAATTCATCGGACTCATTCGGGCGAGTCGGCAAATCGCCCCACCGCCACAACTTGGGGTCAAATTTGGGCAGCGACGCGACGATTTCATCCCCGACATCCCGCAACGATCGCGATTGCCCACTCCCAACGTTAATCACAGAAGGGAGGATATCTCCCCTGAGACGTCTCAGGGATAAATTTACCACCCAAACGGCAACATCCCGAACATAGACATAGTCTCGCCGCTGAAGTCCGGCCGACAACGGCACCGAATGGCCCCGAAGTTGGCTTTGAATCAAATAGGGCACAATTTTTGTCGGTTCTTCTCGGGGACCGTACATTGCAAACGGCCGTATCACCGTTGAATTTGGGGCATTAACTGAACCTCCGAGGTAATGCGCCAACATCCACTTGGATATTCCGTACGGTGTTCGAGGATAACATGGCGTCGATTCCGTGATTGCTGACACCCGAAGATCGTATTCAAACGCTGTCCCGATTTGAATCCAATGGCATGACGGCGTCAAGCAATCGATATAGTCGGCGGGACCTTGATAATTGACTGCCATCATTCTCACAGGGTCCGTTTCGGTTTTAACAACGCCATAGCCAGCCGCGTTAACGATGAGATCAAAGGATCGATCTGGAAAAACAAAATCCGAAAAATCAAGTTTCAGGCCCCCGTCCTTGGTCGGACGATGGGAACTAACGGTCAGGTCGATGTTTGAAACCTGCCGAAAGGCATCCACAATATGCCTGCCGACAAATCCCGATCCCCCAATCACAAGAACATTAGCCATTCGAATAATCCCGAATATCGTTCAAACACTGAGTCATCGCATCAGCGCCATGGGCAACCGAGGAATACCACCGCACCGCCCGTTCAATACCTTCAGAAACCGACCACCGGGGGCGCCAACCCAATCGATCAACTGTTTTCGAAATATCTAACTTTAGCACGCCCGCTTCGTGAACGTGTTCGGAGTGCTCATCGATAACAATACGCCCTCCACCCCAGCCAGTGGCCACCCGGGATGCAATATCGTAAACCGTCAAATGATCCTGGGGCCAAGGCCCCAAATTCCAGGGAGCAGAAAATGTGACCGGATCCACAGGCAATGCTTCGGCTAAGGCAATATACCCACTCAGTGGCTCGAGTACATGTTGCCAAGGACGTATTGCGTTTGGGTATCGGATCGTGAGGGCCTGGTCATTTGAAAATGCACGAATTGCATCTGGAATTAATCGGTCATCCGCCCAATCGCCTCCCCCAAACACATTTCCCGCTCGAACAGTTGCAATAGTTACCCCATGCGCTTGGAGTCGATCTAGCGGAAAAAAACTATCTCGAAACGACGCCGCGACCAACTCTGTGCCGGCTTTGCTGGCACTGTAAGGGTCATGGCCTCCAAGCCGATCCGTTTCGCGATATAGGTACGGTGTCCCACGATTTTCGTAAATTTTATCAGTGGTAACGACCACCACCGAACAAGGTTTGGAAAGGCCCCTAACGGCATTCAGTAGATTAGCCGTTCCCATCACATTAACCTCCCAGGTTTCCAACGGCTGAGCGTACGACAGTCGGACTAAGGGCTGGGCCGCCAGATGGAACACGACATCGGGAGCAAACCGCTGAATTTCCTGAGCCAAACGATCGGCGTCACGAATATCCCCAAAAACAGATTCCCAGCGCCGATCCCCATTGATCTGCTCGTAAATCGTTACGGGCCCAGCCGGAGCGAGCGCATAACCCTTAAGGGTTGCCCCCAGCTCAGACAACCAGGTCATCAACCACGTCCCCTTAAACCCAGTATGGCCGGTTACAAATACACGACGCCCTCTCATTCCCATCGTTTCCAAGGGGCTACTCCCGAATTCCACATCGATTCCAATTCATTTTTATCTCGCAAAGTGTCCATCGGCTTCCAAAAGCCAAAGTGTTTGTAGGCCATCATTTGATCCATTTTGGCCAAATACTCCAGCGGTGACTGCTCAAAGACAGTGGAATCTCCCTCGATTGTATCAAAGACCTCCGGCTGACACACAAAAAAGCCACCGTTAATCCATGAGCCATCCCCTTTTGGCTTTTCGAAAAACGACGCTACCTGATTCGAAGGGCCCAAATTAAGTGCGCCAAATCGTCCCGAAATCTGAACAGCTGTGACGGTCAGTGCCTTCCCGTGAGAGTGGTGAAATGCCACGGCCGCCGGAATATCAATATCCCCTACTCCGTCGCCGTAGGTGAGTAGAAATGGATCGTTTCCAATGTACGGCTGAATCCGTTTAATTCGCCCCCCGGTCATAGAATTTATTCCGGTGTCCACCAACGTCACTTTCCAAGGTTCCGCTTGAGTATCGTGAATCTGAGACGTATTTGTCGCAAGATCCACGGTGAGATTCGATAGGTGA
>RHAI01000042.1 GCA_010028705.1 bacterium | reverse complement strand
TTTCATTAATAAATGCACCAGAATTGACAGTACCCTGGGTAGCAATAATTCCTATACGTTTATTTAGGGATTTTTCCATGACATCTTCGATCGCTGGCACAAAGACCCCCAAGACGCGTTTATCTGGATAGGCATTGGGAAGATATTCTTGCTGAATTCTCCGAAGTGCGATGGTTGCCGCAGTAAAACAGGCTAAAATCACTAAATCACATCCCTGATTTACTAAAAAATCGACCGCCTGCCGAGTGAATTCAAACACGACGTCTTTAGACCGGGTTCCGTATGGTGTTCGGGCGGTATCCCCTAAATACACGAAATCGTAGTCCGGACATCGATTCACAAACCCCTTAAGGATATGTATGCCCCCAAAACCTGAGTCAAAAACACCAATTTTCATGGCTCCATACTACCATTAAATATCAGTTTTTCATCCCAAATTATCAATGGCGTGGCGAACGAACGAATCGAATACTTTAATCGTTTCGAAAACGAGCGGTTTTATTTATACTGTCCGCACAATGAACGACATTAACTCTAATTCGGCGATATTAATCTCCGGTGGCGCCGGGTTTATTGGATCGACCGTCGCCATGCAACTTGCACAATCGGGATATTTACCGGTGGTTTTGGATGATTTAAGTTCAGGGATAAAATCATTCGTGAAATGGGGACCATTTTTTCATGGGAGCTGTGCGGACCGTTCCCTCGTTGGGGAAATTTGCCAGCGCTACTCAATCTCGGCATGCATTCATTTTGCGGGCCGTATTGAGGTGGGGCAATCGGTAATAGATCCGTTGTCATTTTACCAATCGAATGTACTTGCCTCGATCGACTTTATGTCAGCACTTCAGGCCAACGGGGTCAATCAATGTGTGTTTTCGTCAACCGCCGCAGTCTATGCCCCTCAAATGGCACCATTACTAGAAACAGACCTCATTCGTCCCTCATCGCCGTACGGTAGAACTAAGCGGATAATCGAAGAGTTCTTGCATGATTTTGGCTCAGCTACCGGATTTCGATCAGTAATACTCCGTTATTTCAACGCAGCGGGGGGAGATCCAAGCGGTCAGATTGGAGAATCTCACAATCCGGAAACCCATTTGATCCCGTGCTTACTCGACGTAGCAGCACAGCGACGGCCTCATTTCTCATTATTTGGAACCGACTACGACACGCCTGATGGGACCTGTATCCGCGACTATATTCACGTCTGCGACTTAGCCGATGCTCATGTCCTTGCGGTTCAACATTTACTATCCGGTGGTTCGTCATCGGTGTATAACGTCGGAACAGGAACCGGCTATTCGGTACTCGATGTCATCCGTACCGCGCGTGAGATCGTCGGGCAGGACATATCGATCATTCAGTCGCCTCGGCGACCCGGGGACTCAGCCATCCTAGTTGCAAATACAGATGCGATACGACGGGACTGGAATTGGACACCCCGGAGATCCGATCTTCGAACGATTATCACGGATGCCTGGACATGGCGATCGCCACATCATCCATTTTGGAAGTCCTAAGGATCTGCGGCTAATGGATCGCCGTGACCACCCGATCCGCACACTCGATGGCGTAGTTGATACCTCGATCGTACGGGTAGGTATGGTGAGTCGAAATCCAATACATCCCAGGCTTTGATGTTTTAATTTCCGGTGGAGAGTACCCAACCTGAACGATGGGTTGAGCGTTACGTTGTCTAAATAACTCCGCCGAGACAATATCCGACCGGGAAAAATCCGGAAACATATCCACCAAGGCATCGATAAATTGGGCCAAGGTCGTGGAAGAGTCCTGAGTAAATAACGTGTCAGTCTCGTCAAGGTAACGAGACAAATAAATGACGTGATGCCCGCCATAAGTGTCGGGAGACACCCAACATGTATGAGATATTATCCCGCCAAACGGCCGAGATGAGTCGCCTACATTGATCCAATACAATGGAATCGGATTTTCTCGGACCACTAACACCGCACAGATGGCCGCTTTGTATCGGTAGGACAAAAATCTGGCCCGCTCCTGGGAATCCCATACCTGTAATTTCGCCATCGCATCACTGGCCATTGTTGAAATTACCTCATCAAACGTCTGATTGTTTATCGACCATCCATCGTGATGATTGTGGCATTCTAAAACAGGGGTACTCGTCAAAATAGTTCCTCCCATCTTCCGAATTTTTTCGGCTAAAATGTCCGCAAGCACGCCAAAACTTCCGTTGATATAGGCCAACGTTTCTTTGCGGCTAGACTGCCGAGATTTACCTCGCGTTTTAAGCTTTCCCCACAACCAAATTAATGAAATATCGTCAGAATCATTACCAAATTTTAGGCGAAATAACGGATCCCAAATTACGTCCCAAGCTTTCGAAAATCCATAACGGTAAAACCACCGTTTTGCCGACACTTTCTCTGCCCTACCTTGAGTCATTAGAAATCCGATAATGAGGGTGGATAAAATAAATTGTATTTTTCCACGCAGGCCCAGGGGTTGAAACGTCATCAGACTCGCAGGGGTCCCAAACGAAAACAACTTCCCCGATGTATAATATCCCATGCTACTTGGAATCCATTGGACGTCATCCAACATCCCCAATTCAGCACACAATTCCCAAAGCGACAGGTCAGAGGTAAAGGCATGGTGGTAATAATGCTCGATTCGAGTATCCGCAATCGGAAAGGTGGCTAATTGGCCACCCACTGTCGGACTTGACTCAAATACAGTCACGGAATGGCCCAAATTCGCGAGTCGGTACGCCGCAACTAGTCCGGCGACACCCGCCCCGATGATCCCAATACGTTTAGAAGCCAACTTCATCTTGCACAATATATAGCGGGCGGTTCTTGGTCTGCATAAACATTCGGCCGATGTACTCGCCTAAAATACCAATCGTCATTAATTGAATCCCTCCCAACATTAAAATGGCCACCATTAGTGACGCATATCCAGGAAATGTATGATGGGTTAGCCAAAGTCCGATAACCACGCAAATGTATACCCCCGCCATCACTGACAATCCAAACCCAACCCAGGAAGCACAACGTAAGGGTGAGGTAGAAAACGAAACCAATCCATTCAAAGCAAATGTCACCATTTTACGTAATGGGTACTTGGTATCACCGGCGACTCGCGGATCTCGATCAAAATAAATTGGTACCTGCTTGAAACCCACCCACGACACTAACCCCCTGACAAACCGTTCCGATTCCCGAAGCGTTCCAAGTGCATCCACCACCCGCCGGCTCATTAGTCTGAAATCCCCCGTGTCATGGGGAATGGAAATGTTCGATAGTCGATTAAGAATCCGATAAAATGCGGTCGCACTTTTCTTTTTGAAGGGGGTTTCGCCTAACCGACTACGTCGTACGGCATACACAACATCTGCCCCATTTTCGTAGTGAGTTAACATGTCCAAGACCAATTCTGGTGGATCTTGCAGGTCTGCATCCATTACCACCACAACATCGCCCGACGCGCGATCAACTCCAGCCGTAATCGCAATTTGATGACCAAAATTTCGGGAAAACCGAATCACTTTTAAATAAGGCACTTGCCCAGCAAGTTGAGCCAGGAGTTCGAACGATCGATCAGTCGACCCATCATCAACCATAATTATTTCGACGGCGTAATTGGCTATGGTCGGCACAAACAGTTCAAGACGCTGCCACAATTGATGGATACAGGCTTCCTCGTTAAACACCGGAAAGACTAATGATACCGTTTGTTTTTTGTCATGCATGGATCAGGTAGTGTAACATTATTTCACTATGGAAGTAATCCGAGACTTTGTTAAAACACTCCGTTCACGCATCGACCGGTCCATTGTGGAATGGATCCTCTACGCCACGATCGCTGGGGTTGTAATCTCATTTGGAATCACCGCACGTGATCCCGGCCACCTACACGACTTCATATCGTACTACTTCGGCACACTAGCCATTTCAAAAGGAGTTAACGGATATTCAGCGGATGCCGTATCCCACTTATTTGGCCAGCCGCTTCAATCGCATCTCCGATTTGTATATCCTCCACAGATGAGTTGGATTTTTCGACCATTTACATGGATATCTTATCCGTCAGCCAGAACCGCGTTTATTACTGTAAAGGTTATCCTAGCTCTCGGATTTCTATGGATGGGGATTTCCCAATTTAAACCCACGAACGGCAATCTGTTTTTGATGGGGCTAATCGCATTATTTGGATTTCATGGCACAATTGGAATTGATATTGCATCAGGAAATATCGGCATTTTAGAAGCGTTACTGTTTTGGGGAGGAATTGCTCTCCTTTTAAAAAACAAGCCGGTGTGGGCCGGCGCGGCAATCGCGCTTGGGGCCTCTTTTAAGCTAACGCCCATCGTTTTACTACTCCCGTTTTTAATTTTTAAACAGCCATCCTACCGACGGATGTCATTAAGCGGACTGGCAGTGTTCATTTTTATTCAGTTAGTGGGTTACTTATCTTACCCCTCGTTATTTCGTGAATTCATCACGTCCACAAGTCCTTTGGACAGCAGTGGATTTGTAAACCCATCATCACTAGCGTTTATCCGATTTAGTCTGGCACCTCGGCTTGCAGCGTTGTCAGGTGGATCTATTTTCATAATTGAACGCCTGATATACCTATCCTGGGTAGCAATTTGCGGTATTGGATTAACGATACTGGTGAAGTTTCGAAAACGCATCTCAACCATGGAATTCTTGAGCGGACTCGTACTGATATATGCCATGGCGATGCCCCGATTCAAAGATTACACCTTCGTATTATTGATCATTCCAGCATGGTGGATTGTTAGCCAAATTGAGACAACTTGGTTACGATGGGGCATGGTAGCGCTTATATGTATGTCGCTGTGGCCGTATCACCATTTGATGATGATAATCCTTATGGTCTACATCATTTTGCACCGAGTATCCACCGCCTCATACCAATCATTCTTGCGGGATCCACGGTAGATTTTTAATTGAAAAATTAACCAAAACTGCCTAATATACCGGCGAAAAAAGTTTAAAGGTTAGTGATGGTTTCAACCAAATTTACTCTCAATACATTTACCCGGCCCCATCACTCTGTTGTGGGGGCCAAAAAACTTTCCAAATCGTACGCGACAGCACCCCATAGCCGCCAAAAAGTACTAAAGAAGATCGATTGGAAAATACCGATTGATACCTCATCAACGGCAGTATCCCGTCAATCGAGCTTTTTAAAAGGGTACGCTGCCGTTCATTTTTCTGACCTTCCAAGCGATTTCCACAAGCTGTCTCCTGAATTTTTTAATCACCTTGCGACCGAGGTGAATCACTTAGCTGACAATCATATTGTCGATCAATTTAACATAATCGAGTGTCCTTCGGACCAAGAACCCACCAAACGGTCGATTACATTCTGGAGTCATGGCACCTTTGAGAACGCAGGAATGGTACGGCTAAGCCCAATCGATACCCAAGGCTTGAAAGACGGACATTTTTGTACGAGCTTTGCAGATCCAACGGTCCTTCCATCGACGCTCACTCATTTTATTTCCTTGACCGGCTCACTGTTTCTCTCGACCATTAATCCAAAATGGACCACATCAAAAAATCTCGGTGTTCAATTAGTCATACGTACAATGACCCACCACCCCAATAACCGCGAACCTGATTTATCAATCATGTTGCACCGCGATTTACCATACATTGAAACAATGCCTGTCTATTCATATATAAAAGGAATAAGTCATCATAGATTTAATGTACATACGAGTTTTTCGAAGCCGATTGGAACGTTTGGCCAAAGTTCAGTTGTCCTAGTCAACAACCGTGAAGTAAGTCATTCAGTAACCGTAACACCGAAGGTCGGAGAAGTGAGTCAGCGGCACTTGTTTTCCTGGTCTACTTTTAACGTCACTGAAATAATTGACCGGGCCAAAAATCCATATCAATACGAATAACTACGATTTAATTCGAGGGGATAAGGGTTGCTCAAATTGAAGGACTTCACGACTTCGTGGATGACTAAATTCTAGAAAATACGCTTGTAAACGCTGGCCGTACCGCTGAGTCGATTTTCCATAGAGTGGATCACCCAGAACAGGATGTCCGACGAAATCCATATGGACGCGGATCTGGTGGGTTCGACCTGACTTTGGGCTCACTTTAACGATCGTCATGCTATGGTATCGTTCCAATACAGTGACAACTGAAATCGCAGGTTTGCCAGTTGGGCTCACTACCATCTTATGCCCACGGCTCGCGCGGGCAATCGGTTGATCTATCACCAACTCATCAGACAAAATATTACCTTTAACTGCCGCGTAATAACCCTTGATAACCGATCGATTTTTAAACTGGTCCTTCAGATTTTCTAACGCCGCCCGATGCTTCGCGATTACCATTAAACCCTCAGTTTGCTGGTCTAATCGATGGACAATACCTGGTCGAAGTCCTGATTCAAACGAGAATACGTCTGGAAACTGTGCCACTAACCAATGGGTTAGAAATACACCTCTCTGTCCAGCGTGTACCTCATGGGTCGTCCAGCCCACAGGCTTTTCGATAACCATAATATCGGTGTCATCAAAAATAATCGTTGGTAACAAAAGTCCATTGAACGGAGTTTCCGGGGACTCCTGTTGAACCGTGCGACGTACACTGAGTGAATCACTGGTGCCGACCTTTCGACTCGATTTTACTCGGCACCCATTCACGGTGACGTCACCGTTGTCGATTAATTTAGTCGCTTCACTTCGTGAAATAGAGAGATGCTGAGATACCCATTGATCAATTCGAATTGGTGGATCAGTGCCGATGAAGTCGCCGAACATTCATTACCTCGATAATAAAACACGCAACACCTAAATTAATGCAGACATCCGCGACATTAAACACTGGGATTATATAAATATTCACAAAGTCCACGACATATCCAAGATGAATCCGATCGACTAAATTTCCGAACGCGCCACTGATAACGAACATTAATCCGAGTTGTGACCACACACTGGTTACGATTGTCCGACGGAATAACCATGCCAACCCAAACACAACGATCGTGGTAAAAATCAGAAGTAATCTCTGATGTTGAAATATTCCATACGCCGCTCCAAAATTATATACCAAATGGAACTCAAGTATTCCGGGAACAACTGTCAACCCCGTATATAACGACAGCTTCGTAGCGGCCGCCCATTTACATAATTGATCGATCAAAACAATTATGACGCCCATTACCCACAGTCGTCGACGTCCAATCATGTGATGTGATGAATTAATACACCCAGCACATGATTTAAAAATCCCGGTGGTAAGGAGTGTTTAATCGCCACCGCAGCGACCAGCAACATGAGTAAGAAACCGATTGCAAATCCAACCCCTCGCAAAATACCAATGAGAAAGTTTATACCCAACACTCTTACCGGCGACGATGCAAAAACAGCAAGCTCGTCAAATTGGGAATTTTGAAAAATGGACATCAATAGCGTTACAGAATCATTAAATTCTTCAATAATCGCCAGCTTTTTATCCCAGCGTTTATCGACTTCGGCTTGTCGACTATCATCAACTGGTCGGCGGACGCTATCTCGTTCGTCTTTCGCTCGCAGAGCCTCATCAGAAATCACATGTCGTTTGGCGGCCAAATTCTCGACCGCCGCCAACACTTCTTTCGGATCAAATGTTTTAGACATGTACCCTCTCCAAAGCAGAAATCCCGGGTAGCACTTTTCCTTCCAAAAACTCGAGTGAGGCTCCACCACCGGTTGAAATATGGGTCATATCAGCAGTTAACCCGCACTTTGCAATCGCAGCTGCAGAATCTCCGCCCCCCACGATCGTTAACGCATCACTATTAGCAAGTGCTTCGGCTACAGCAAAAGTACCCTTAGAAAATGCGTCCATTTCAAACACGCCCAAGGGACCATTCCATAATACGGTTTGAGCAAATTGTATTTCATGGGTGACCAGTGAGATCGTTTTGGGGCCAATATCTAACCCAATGTGATCGGCATCAAGCTCATTCCCGTCCACCACTACCGAGTAGGCATCGGCCTTGAATTCCGTCACGACAACATGGTCCACCGGCAACACAACCTTCGTAGCTGAAGATTTTGCATCGTTAAGAAAGCGTAACGCGTCCTCAAGTCGATCCGGCTCAACTAACGACTTACCGACCGAGTGACCCTGAGCCTTTAAGAAGGTATAAGTCATTGCGCCACCGACAATTAACACGTCTACCTTACCCAATAGGTGGCGAAGCACGGCCAACTTACCGGATACTTTCGATCCACCGATAATCGCCACGAAGGGACGCTTTGGATGTCTGACCGCGTGATCTAAAAATTGAAGTTCTTTCTCAATTAAAAAACCGGCATACGACGGTAAAAACGCAGCAACGCCAGCCGTTGACGCATGGGCACGATGAGCCGTACCAAATGCATCTTGGACAAAAATATCCCCTAGTGAGGCTAAGTCTCGAGAAAATTGCGGGTCATTCAAGATCTCCCCGGGACAAAACCGGACATTTTCCAGCAACAGAATCTCCCCAGCTCCCAATTGATCGACAAGCTGGCGAGCGAGCGGTCCCACGGTATCGGGTGCAAAATGAACAGGCACCGACACCAAATCGGCTAACCACTTCGCAACGGGCCTCAGTGAAAACTCAGGAGAGGGCGATTTCGGCTGACCCAAATGGGACATTATTATTACCCTCGCCCCATTCTGGGTTAAAAAATTTATTGAAGGTAATGCTGCTCGAATCCGAGAATCGTCTGTTATCGCCTGATTACTGTCCATCGGGACATTAAAATCAACCCGTACCAACACCCGTTTTCCAGACAACTGTTCCCGAGAAAGTGACGAAATCGAAACGATCGAAGCAGACATAGGCTAGACGATCGCTTTAACGAGATCTACCACACGATTTGAGTACCCTATCTCATTATCATACCATGATACAACCTTAGCCATGTTTCCAGTCACCATCGTCGATTGAGCATCAAATATCGATGAGTGAGTATTGCCAACAATGTCGATTGATACAATTGGATCTTCTGTATACTCTAAAATTCCCTTTAAAGGCCCAGTCGCGGCTTTCTTAATCGCATCATTAATCTCTTGTTTGGTTGCCGGACGCTCCATTTCAAATGTCAAATCAATCACAGAGCCGTCTGGAACGGGCACCCGCATCGCCATACCGTCCATTTTTCCTTTTAATTCGGGAATGACCAGCGATACGGCTTTTGCTGCACCGGTTGAGGTTGGGATAATCGATACAGCCGCCGCTCGAGCACGTCGCAAATCGGAATGTGGAAGGTCTAAAATTTGTTGGTCATTGGTGTACGCATGAACTGTTGTCATCAACCCTTTAACAATTCCAAAATTCTCGTGCAATACCTTCGCTAAGGGGGCCAAGCAATTGGTTGTACAGCTTGCGTTGGAGTATGCATGGATCTCGGGCCGAATGTCTTGGGGATTAACGCCAAGAACGATGGTAGTAATTTCATCTTTTGCGGGTACGGTAAGGATAACTTTACGCGCTCCTGCTTCGATATGATTTAAATACCCACCCTTAGGGCTATCTGCTGACACAAAAATGCCAGTGGACTCGATTGCAACATCCACTTTTAATGTCGCCCACGGCAAATTTCTTGGCTCACGAATGGCGGTGATTTGAATCTCCTTGCCATTCACTACGATCGCTCCATCTTTGGACTCAACGGTGCCATTAAACCGACCATGGACCGAATCATACTTTAGAAGATGTGCTAACGTTTTTGAGTCGGTGAGGTCATTAATTGCGACAACCTCAACACCTTCAGTTTGCTGAATAATTTTGAAAACATTGCGCCCAATTCGACCAAACCCATTAATAGCTACCCGTATAGTCATGACTTAGAATCCTTTCACACTCAAAATGAGAGTAAAACTATACCAAAGTACCCTAGAATGGTCACTACAGTTTACGCTTGGGGTATCCCAAGCGTAAACGATGATCCACGGCTCGAACCCTTGTAAACCGGGGAGTCCCCGAACGATTGCCCCCCCATCGACTGACTATGGGGCCACAATACCGGACGTCATCCAATCGAAGTCACCCTTCAAGAGTCCGTCACTGACCTTAGACATCAATCCATTATCATTCGAACGAATGGCCTTAAAATGACCATTAATCCGTCGCTTTGATCGCTTACAAATTAGATCGACTACGTTCAATACTGACGCTTTATTCGGCTCATTGGAGAGTATAAACTCGGCACGGGACAAACTGGCTGCCATCGAAAACAATTCGGTGCCAATATCCACAAATTGAGCGAGTAACAACTGCTCTTTTTCAAGCTTAATTTGATATTTCGCCATCGTATGAAACAGTTCCCTCGCAAGCCGCTTGGCCGTTTTTTGGATGTAAACTAAATGGCACCGACTTCGATAATCAAGGTGGCGGGTACCGAACATTTTAGGCATTCGCACCCATTGTTTAGGATACCACCAGGAGTAAAACAGCCCCATTTTTCCCACGATTCCGATTTTTTTAGCGATTGATAATTTAGGATTCATCAATCCCATTATGAATTTCAAATGGACATCCATTGCTTCACGAGCGATAAACAGTTGCATTATTTCTGATGTGCCTTCGATAATCCGATTAATTCTAAGATCGCGCAATAGTCGTTCCGCTGGATAGGGGTCTTCCCCTCGATTTTTTAACGAAGTCGCCGTTTCAAATCCTCGCCCTCCACGGATCTGAACTAACTCATCCGCCACTTGCCACGATCGCTCAGATCCATAATATTTGGCCATCGCTGCCTCGAGGCGGATATCCACATTATCTTTGTCAGCCAAACTTGCGGCTGCCATTGCAATACTGTCCATGGCAAACGTCTCGGCGGTAATCATTGCAAGTTTCGCCTGGACGGCTTGATGCTCGCCCACCGGTCCTCCCCATTGAACGCGCCGGGTCGTCCAGTCCTTACTGATTACCATACTCAGCTTACCGGCAGCTGCCGAGATCGCAGGAATAGTCAACCGCCCCGCGTTTAATGTGACAAACGCAATTTTTAAGCCTTCGCCAGGTTTGCCAATGACATTGTCAACGGGTACTTTGACATTATTGAATCGAAGACGTCCATTCGCGATCCCCCGAATTCCCATAAAACTGCACCGACTAACGACCTCAAAGCCAGGGGTATTCGTTTCAACAATTATGGCCGTTATCTGCTTTTTTTCCTTGCCATTGACAATCGCGGGTGGGGTGGCAACCATTACCACTAGTAATTCAGCATCTGGCCCATTCGTAATATACAATTTCTCGCCATTAATGATGTAATGTTTTTTATCAGGTGTAAGAATCGCCGACGTCGTCATGCGAGCAGGATCTGAACCAACATCTGGCTCAGTTAACGCAAACGCGGAGATCGCCCCTTTCGCTAACCGAGGTAAATACTTTTCTTTCTGTTCCTTTGTCCCAAATAATTTTAGCGGTTGCGGTACCCCAATACTCTGATGAGCGGACAACCACACGGCGGTTGATCCACAATAGGAGCCGACCAGCGCCATAGCCCGAGTGTAATTAAACACCGATAAACCCATCCCCCCATATTCTTTAGGAATTTTCATTCCAAAAAACCCCGCAGCTCCCAACGCTTTAAGGGCTGCTTTTGGTACTTCTTGATTGCGATCGACGGCTTCGGGATCAATTACCTTAACCAACAACGCCTCAAGTTCAGCCAACACTGTATCCCCAATGGCTTTATCGTCAGGCGACTGAGCTGGATACGGATTCATTAAATCCCACCGAAAGTTACCTTTGAACAACTCCCCAACAAAACTATCGCGCCATACTAAGTCCCTCGAATCTTCAGTAAGATCTAAGGCCTGCTGTTTATCGTGATTATCAGTAATTTTCATAAAACCCCTCGACTGGTTATTATCCCCCCTCGTGCCGGACAGTTATCAATAAAAAGTAGCACCCTCCTTCGCCATTTGAGTCAATCGTTCAGCTGGAATAAACCGTTCACCACACCGGTTTGCCAAGTGGGTTAACGTAGTGACTATTTCAGAAATACCCCGTTGGTCAGCGTATCGACATAGCCCCACTCTGAAGGGAGGAAACCCAGTGCCCAGAACCATTGCCATATCCAGCAACTCTGGACGCTCGACGACGCCTTCGTCAATACATCGAGCCGCTTCATTGACCATAATCAAGATTAAGCGATCGACGACGTCACTTGGGTGGACGACGTGGCCAGGCCGATACGAAATTAATTTAGCGATCTCTGGATTAACACACGGTCGGTCAGCCGAATGAAGATAAAACCCTTTGCCCGTTTTTTTTCCTTTTAACTGTGGATCTGAATGAATGGCAGAAAAACTCGAAGCCACGGTCATCCGGGTTCCATAGCCAACTTCTAAAATTTTGGCGACCTTATATCCCACGTCTAAGCCCACTTCATCGGCCAATGCTAAGGGCCCAAGGGGCATGCCAAAGTGTTCCATGGACCGATCGATTTGCGACACAGCAATCCCATCTTCTAATAAAAAAACAGCTTCGTTCACATACGGAATGAGCAGTCGGTTGACCAAAAATCCAGGACAGTTTTTAACCACTATTGGCGTCTTTTTGAGGTTTTTAGCAAATTGGACTGTAGTGGCGATGGTCTCCGGGGAGGTGTGGTCACCGGGTATAACTTCGACCAGTGGCATTCGATTAACCGGGGAAAAAAAATGCATTCCAATAAATCGATTCGGACGCGTTAGTGCGGCCGCCATTTCAGTGATGGACAATGACGACGTATTTGATGCAATCACGGTGTCTGGGCGCACCTGGTGTTCAAGTTCGGAAAATACTGACTTTTTCACATTGATATCTTCGACGACCGCCTCTATTACAAAATCCACATTCGAAAAACCAGAATAGTCGGTGGTGGCCGACATCCCCTGGATTCCCATTTCGGCAACATGTTTCGATATTCGGCGGGACTCCACTAATTTTCGATAAATCTTTCCGGCCGAATTAAACGCCAATCCAATCGCCGTCCAGCTGATATCTTTGATGCGAACCGGGAAAGACTTAGAGCTCACCAGCCAACCTATTCCTCCCCCCATTAAGCCAGCCCCAATTACACCAACCGAACGGACAGGGCGACTTCGAGTATCGGACGGTACCCCTGAATATTTTTTTAATGATTCCTGGATAAAAAATAGTCGAGTCAAGTTTTTTGAAATGTCTGTTTCAATGAGTCCAGAAAACAGTTTGGCCTCGCGATTTAATCCCTCGCCTAAGGGTAACGATATCCCGCCGATTACAGCCTGAATAGCCGCGTAGGGAGCGGGGTAATGGCCTTTTGTTTGAATCGTAACCGTATTTTTTGCGAAGGCTCCAATGAGTCCAATCGCCCCGGGGATCAACTCAATCCATCGTCGACTCATGCGACGTTTACGATTTGAAATGATCCGCGACCGAGTATCGGGACGTACAACGTCCAAGACAAATTTCTTGAGTTCCAGATTAAAAAAAGCACTCGAGACACACCGATCAGCCAACGCCATTTTTTCCGCTTTTGGGCCATCCACACTACGACCCGAAACAATCAACGGAAGTGATGCCTGAACGCCAATCAAGCGAGGCAACCGTTGAGTTCCACCAAACCCGGGAATAATACCCAAATTGACCTCAGGAAGTCCCAGCTGGGTTTTGGGATTATCCGATACAAATCGAAAGGTACAGGCTAGGGCCAATTCAAGCCCCCCACCCAACGCGGGACCATCGATGGCTGCGATCGTCGGTATTGGCAATCCAGCCAACCGGTCAAAAATATGCTGACCCAACTTGGCCTTCGAGAACCCCTCGTCAGCCGTTGCAATCGCTTGGATTTCCGAAATATCGGCACCCGCAATAAACATGTCGGGCTTTCCAGATTGGATAACTAGAACATCAATATCCCTGATTGACCGCACATCATCTAAGATTTCCGACAATTCATTCAGCGCGTCAGCGCTTAATTTATTAATTTTCTCACCGGGGAAATCGAAGGTAATCGTTCCAATATTTTCTAAAATTGAAAAATTAAAATATATTCCCATTATTCGACCTCCAGAATAA
>RHAI01000041.1 GCA_010028705.1 bacterium | reverse complement strand
GATGATTGGTCCACTGGAAGGAGGTTGTTCTCAGCCTAAATTTTCGACCCTATGAAATCACTTTTACAGAAATTCTGTTGCATAACCAAGTATTTCCTGGATGCTTCAACAGGGCATTATCAAACACATTCAAACCTATCAACGCAGCTATTTTCCAACGGATAACGTCCTGATGATGAACCTCGAATTTGGTATGGCGAATCAGTACATCATTGATCTCAGTCTCAACGTTAAGCGTGGGCAACGTCAAAAGCTGGATACCGGTTGGCTTCCCCATAAGCCGCCATTAGGCTACATCAACAATAAATACCAAGAGCCGGGCAAACCACCCATTTTCAGAGACGAAAAAGCCTTTCACATCATTAAGAAATGCTGGCAGTTACTCATTGAAAAGCAATGTTCTGTTGATAAACTCCGCGATATGGCTCATGAGATGGGGCTAAGGACTCACAGCGGTCGGCCCGTCGTCAAAAGCCAATTCCACTACATTTTTAAGAATCCGTTCTACTACGGGCATTTTCTTTGGAATGGGGAGTTGTACGAAGGTAAGCACGAGCCGATGGTGTCCAAACAAGAATTTGATTTTGTCCAGAGGATTATTTCTGGTAAATACCGCTCAACACCCAACTATCGAATTTTCCCTTTTACCGGACTTATCCGTTGCGGAGAACGTGGGGCGATGATAACCGCTGAAAAAAAGACCAAGACGCAAAAGAACGGTAATACCCATGAATACACGTATTACCACTGCACCAAGCAAGTCAAAAAAGACTGCTCGCAAAAATCGATCCGCAAGGAAACGCTTAACCAAGAACTCTCAGAACTATTGGGATCAATCGAAATCCCTGAAGAGTTTCATCAATGGGCCATTAAAACCCTCAAGTAAGAAAAGGTAAAAGAGCAATCCGATCGTGATCACATCATTAAAAGTCATCAAGACAATTTGAGCCTGCTCAATCGCAAGCTCGACACTCTGTTTTCGATGCGGATCAATAATGAGATTAAAAGCGACGAATTTACCGAGTGGAAAAATACACTCCTGAAAGAAAAAGCCCACTTCATGGACTTGTTAAACGATGCTCAAGACAGAGCCAATACGTGGTTAGAACGAGCAGATAACCTATTCAGCTTCGCCAAGACAGCCAAAACCCGTTTTAAAAACGGAACGATTACAGAGAAAAAAGAAATCATCCAAGCATTGGGTTCGAACCTCTTGCTTAAGGATAAATCCTTGCCCATCAAGCTAAGTCAACCCTTTGAAATCCTGGAAGCCTTATCTCCAGAGGTTATGGTGCTAAATTGCGTATTCCAACCTGTTTTACAGGGTGGTTTAAGTTCAATATTAGGTGTGGAAGAATCGAAATTAGAAATATGGCTGGGGAGGAAGGATTCGAACCCTCGAATGGCGGGACCAAAACCCGCTGCCTTGCCACTTGGCGACTCCCCAATAAAAGAGTGGTGGCTTCTAACGAAGTGGCCGAAGTATAGCGCAGCATCGCCTACTTTTAAAGCGTCAGCTATCCGCTCAGTATTGCGTGGGTCGGGAGGGATGATACGCCGTGTATAAACCGAATGTTTATCGTGAAAAAAATTAGGGTATATCCCGTCTATCGTTGAGCAAGGGGGTTGGAACTCAACCGGGGCGGACCGTCGTCCCGGTTTTCTATCTGTGGAGGTGGACGATGAGTATTTCGCACCCGTTTTTTGATGATCCTCGAGTCACTGCCGCCCGAGAATTGTTGATTGCAGCATTGTCGGATCACGCTCAGTCGATTACATCTATTCGCTCCGCTGATCCATCGAAGTCCGCCGTGTCCCAATCAGTGATTGCATCGTTTGAGGCGGCACGAGGGGGCGCCTTGTATTACCCGTATATATCCACAGGAATTGGAAATGGGGCATGGGTTGAATTAATTGACGGCAGCGTAAAGCTTGATTTTATCAACGGAATCGGCGCTCATTTTGGGCATAGTTTACCGGGGTTAATGAGCGCCACATTGACCGGGTGTTTGTCGGATACGGTGATGCAAGGTAACCTTCAACAGTCGAGTGACTCCGTGACATTGATCCAGCTATTGACTGAGGTATCCGGAATGGATCACGCATTTTTAACGACATCGGGGGCGATGGCGGTCGAAAATGCTCTCAAATTATCCTTCCAAGCCAAGGCCCCGCGACGACGAATCTTGGCCTTTGAGGGATGTTTTGCTGGGCGTACTCTGGCGTTAGCATCGGTTACCGATAAGGCCGCCTATCGCGATGGGTTGCCAGGTGTTTTAGCCGTTGATTATGTGCCATTTTATTCCGAGTGCGATCCCTCGGGGAGCACCCAGCGCGCGGTATCAACACTGAAAGGGGTTTTGCATCGTTACCCAAATGATCATGCCGCAATGATACTCGAGCTCGTGCAAGGGGAGGGGGGATATTACACGGCGCCGCGTGAATTTTTTATTGCGGTGTTGTCGGTGCTCAAGGAAGCAAACGTCACCGTGATTGTGGATGAAATTCAGACGTTCGGACGATTGTCCCGCCTGTTCGCATTCCAGCATTTTAAATTGGACGATTACGTCGATATTGTCACAATCGGGAAAATTACTCAGGTATGTGCCACCTTGTTTCGTTCTCAGTTTGTCCCTCGACCAGGGCTGGTGAGTCAAACATTTACGGGAGCATCTACCGCGATTGTGGCCGGGGACTACATTATTCGCTCGCTGATCAATGGGGACCAATTCGGAGAAAATGGCCTCAATATGAGGCTAGGGACCCATTTTTCGGATCGGATGTCCGCACTCTCAGCTCGGTATCCCGATCGAGTGAGCGGGGGATTTGGTATCGGAATGATGATGGCGTTTACCCCGTTCGGGGGTGATGCCACGGCGGTAAAATCCCTGTCGATGGATCTATTTGATTTGGGTCTTATGGGCTTTACTGCCGGCAGTTCTCCCATGCGAATGAGGTTTTTGCCGCCGCTCGGGGCCACGACTCTGCCGATATTAGATACAGCGCTGGACTGCATCGAATCGGTTATCACTCGGAAAGGTCACGAGATATGATCAGCGACTATGTTGTCCGACCGGCCTCATTGGATGATTTGGATGCGATTGAGCGGTTGGCCTACGAGGCTAAACTCGGAATGACGTCGCTACCACGCGATCGATCGGCCTTGCATAAAAAATTAAGTCACTCGATGACGTCTTTCGGCGAGGTGATCACGTCTCCGAATGGAGAATTGTATTTTTTTGTACTCGAACATGCGCTCACTCAAACCGTGGTTGGAACCTGTAAATTAAAATCCCGTATCGGCGTGAACGATCCGTCCATGTCATTTCAGATTGAAACGCTGCGTCGGTATTCACCTCAGCTTGATCAAGTGGTCGAGTCGACCTTACTCCATCCAAAGATTGAATTTGCGGGTCCGACCGAGGTTGGGGGGTTGTTTGTGTCGGAAGCGCATCGAGAGAAAGGCCTGGGTCGACTGCTATCCCTCTCACGATTTATGTTCTTAGCCATGCATCGGGAACGTTTCTCGAATGAGGCGATGGCTGAAATGCGAGGTGTCATCACCGAGGACGGGAATTCTCCGTTCTGGGATGCAGTGGGAGCTCATATTTTTGGAATTGATTTTCATCAGGCCGATTATTTAGCCGCCGTCGATCGGACGTTCATTCGCGACTTGTTGCCTCATTTTCCGATTTATGTCGATTTGTTGCCAGTCGGTGCGCGAAATGTTATTGGCACCACCCATCGGGATACGGAGCCCGCCATGCGGCTGTTACAGCATGAAGGCTTTGCGATGACCCGACTCATTGATGTATTTGATGCCGGGCCCAAAGTGGCGTGCCCGGTATCTGAAATACGAACGGTCCGAGACGCCCGCTATGCCCCAGTTGGAGCCATTATTTCGGAGATGGATCACCATTTAGTGGAGGGAAACCATGGGGACGAACCGCTCTTTTTGATCAGCAACGGGAAGCTCAACGAGTTTCGATGCAGCGTTGGATATCTCGATGTCGATGGGGATGCGGTTAACTTACCTCGCCATTATTCTAATTTACTCAATCTAACTATTGAGGATATGGTATGGTTTTCGCCAATGTTTCCTAATTCTTTTTTAAGGAGATTTGCAAAATGGTATTCAAAGGTACCCATTACATCGGGGGACGTTGGATCCTCGGAAAAGGCGAATCGTTTAAATCGCTGAATCCGTCGGATGGGTCAATTGTTTGGGAGGGGGGATCCGCTATCGGTGATGATGTTGATGGCGCGATGGGGGCGGCTCGGCACGCTTTTTTAAGCTGGGCGGATCTTCCATTGGATGATCGGGTAGTCTGGGTAAAGGCCTATCAGGATGAATTGATCCGTCGGAAAGATGACATGGCGCGACTCATCGCCACAGAAACTGGAAAACCGTTGTGGGAGGCGGTGACCGAAGTGGGCGTGATGATCGCCAAAGTCGATATTGCTATCGGGGCGCATGCGGATCGTGCGGGAGTCCGTGAAGTCGGAACCGAACCGCTTGCATCGTTTAGTCATCGTCCCCACGGCGTGATGGCCATTTTAGCTCCGTTTAATTTCCCCGGTCACCTGGCGAGCGGCCATTTTATCCCTGGGCTCATTGCCGGTAACACGATTGTCTTGAAACCCAGTGAATACACCCCAATGTGTGGGCTGATGCTTGCGGATATTATGGACACCATTGGCCTCCCATCGGGGGTGTTTAATCTTGTCAATGGCGGCGCGAGTGTGGGCAAGCTAGTGGCCAGCCATTTTGAGGTCGACGTCATGTGTTTCACGGGCAGTTCTGCGGTGGGGCGCCAGCTGGCTCATACGTATGGCCGAACCCCCGAAAAACTACTCGTCATGGAAATGGGTGGGAATAACCCGATTATTGTTCATTCCACTGACGATATTGATGCCGCTGTTCTGACCATTATCCAATCGGCGTTTGTAATGTCGGGACAACGATGTACCTGTGCCCGGCGATTAATCATGATCAAATCTGATACCACCCCGAGGATTCTGGATCGCTTATGCGCGATCGTCGATCGGCTACGGGTGGGGCCCTTTGACAGCGATCCTCCACCGTTTATGGGGCCTCTGATTTCCCAGGAAACGGCGATTCGGATCGAGCACGCCATAGGGCAGATCCAATCGTTAGGTGGGCGCATATTAAATGCACCTCGTAAGCGGCAAGGGGCGTTTTTATTTCCGACAATCATGGACGTGACTCAATTGTCGAAACGGGATGACGACGAGTATTTCGCTCCGTTTCTTCGGGTGATTACCGTAGACTCCGTTGATGCTGCGATTGCCGAGGCCAATCGAACCCGTTACGGGTTATCATCGGCCGTGATTTCAAATGATCGGTCAATGTTTGACTATATATCCAAACGACTCCGTGCTGGGATTATCAATTGGAATTCTCCGACCACTGGGGCATCCGGCAAGGCCCCCTTTGGGGGGATTGGATGGTCGGGTAATCATCGTCCAACGGCCTATTATGCGGCGGACTACAGCTCGTATCCGGTGGTATCGACGTATAATCAGTCGTTGGTTGTGCCGACAACCTTGCCGCCAGGTGTTGTCCTATAAATGACTCTGATTGAACTTAATTTAGATGGGTTACCCGGCCCGACTCATTATTTTGGAGGATTGGGTTATGGCAACCAAGCGTCCCAGGCGAATGCCTTGCAGCCGTCCTCACCTCGCCGAGCGGCCCTCCAATCCATCGCTAAAATTCGGTCAGTACTTGACCTTGGAGGGTATCAAGGGATATTGCCTCCTCACCCTCGGCCATGGCGAATAAATGAGCTAGATACGGTGTATTCGTCCTCGTTTATGTGGACCGCGAATGCGGCCACGGTATCGGCGGCTGAGGATACTCCGGATGGCAAAATTCATATTACTCCTGCCAATTTAATTTCGAATCTTCATCGCTCAGTTGAGACTCAGTGCACGGCGACTTTATTTGAGTATATGTTTTCCGACCCCAATCGCTTCGTGGTCCATCCTCCTGTTGTTAGTTCGTTTCCGGACGAGGGCGCAGCCAATTGGACCCGCCTGTCAGGGGGGATTTACGTTGCGGTGTACGGACGATCAGTGGCGGCGCCGAGCCGTCTGCCGGCGACTGTGGTGCCCCGGCAGAGTCGTGAAGCAGTTGATCGTATTGCCTTGTCTCACGGGATTTCGAATCGTTTGATCACGTTGCAGCAACATCCAGCGGCCGTCGAGGCGGGTATTTTTCACAATGATGTGATTGCGACGGGAACCGAAGCTCTTTATCTCATGCATTCCGACGCCTATACATTGCCGGCTGAGGACGTTGCGTTCATTATTCGGCACCGTTGCCCAACAGCCCGTGTGCTAATATTTACATCCTCTGATCTCACTATTTCTGACGCCGTTGCCTCGTATTTTTTTAATTCTCAACTGGTTCGGTCCCGCGATAGGCGACTGCATCTTATTACCCCGCCAGCCTGCCATCGACTGCCCAGTTGGGGATCGATTGAACGGCGGCTCCGTGATAGCGGGGTCGACCAGTTGATCGTGTCGGATCTTGACGAGAGTTTGCGTAATGGCGGCGGTCCGGCCTGTGTTCGATTACGGATTCCCATTGAGGACCAATGGCTATCGACGACTCGGGTTCCCATCGCCACCCATTCGATCTTGAGTCGCCTCGAAACGTGGGTCATGGCGCATTATCGAGAATCGATTGCTGAACGGGACCTGTTTGACCCGATATTCCAAGACGAAGCCTCCCGCGCGTTGAACGGCGTGCTTGATATTTTAAACTTGGCAGAGGTGTTTTGAAGTTCGTATAATTGCTCCCCAATTTTTATGAAACTTTCGATTCAACATACGACCCGCTATGACTATTCCGAAGAGGTTCGACTGAACCCCCATATTTTACGGTTGAGACCTCGGTCGACATCCCGGCAAAAAGTGGAACATTATTCGATGGAGGTCCATCCTGAGCCGGTTCACACGGTAACAATTGATGCGATCGACGACAGTTTGTGTCATCGATTGTATTTTGTGGGCTACACCTCATATCTTGAAATTGTCACCCAATCTCTTGTTCGTGCTGACCCCTCATTGGTTCCGGAGGATTTGCATTTGTTTTCTACGATCGCCATTCTCCCTCTCATATATCCTGATACTATTTTTCGTGCCCTCATGCCGTTTTTAGAGCGGGTTGATGCATCGGAGGTGGTAGTCGAATATGCACAATCCGTTGCCGAATCGACTCGCTAT
Source organism: bacterium (assembly GCA_010028705.1). Lineage (GTDB taxonomy): Bacteria > Margulisbacteria > Marinamargulisbacteria > SXXA01 > SXXA01 > RHAI01. The sequence goes on along the minus strand of RHAI01000041.1, from coordinate 7,102 downwards.
GCGACGGATGCCTTTTTGATTGAACTTGCTCGACGAATCAATCGGGAGTTTAAGCAAATTTATCGTGAACAAGGATGGCCGATGGATCCCTCGGACACGCTTCGCTTAAAAGAGGGGTCATGCCGAGATTTAGCCTGGTTGTTTTTGGCGTGCTGTCGGTACTTTGGAATCGCATCACGATTTGTTAGTGGGTATGTCTTTGACGAAGTAAGAATTGGGGACGGGGGTGAATTGCATGCCTGGGTCGAGGTCTATTTATTGGGCTATGGCTGGGTGGGGTATGATCCGAGTTATGCCTGTCAGGCGGGGGATCGCCACATTAAACTCTGCGCGGGTGTTGTTCCCCAGTTGTGTGCCCCCGTTGATGGCACATTTATGGGTGGCCCATCCTCCAAGTCGAGCCTCACTACCCGGGTCATTATTCGGCCCGCGGTTGCGGGGGGGGGCATTTAACGGGTACCCTCAATCCTTATTTTATCGCCAAAAAGGCGTCCATCATGTCCCAAGGGGTCTCAAAATTAAATGTTCCCGATCGCACCCCATTTTCAGAGTATACGGTGCTTGAATCGGGTGTGATGCCGGGGTGATAAACCGCGACAGGAATGGGGGCTTTGATATGAGTTTTGAGTGAGCAGGGAGTCGGATGATCCGGCAATACCATGATCGCAACGTCCCCGTGGGTGTGTTGGTAGGCTCGAATTGGACCGACTACATGGCGGTCAAAATCTTCAATTGCTTGAATTTTTTTAGCGTAATCACCCAAATGTCCGCATTCGTCTGGGGCTTCGATATGTATAAATCCAAATGGGTGACGAGATAAAATGTCGAGGGTCGCAGATACCTTTCCTTGGTAATTCGTATCTAAAAAACCAGTGGCACCAGATACTAATGGAAACTCTAGATCGGTGAGAGCCGCCAGACCTCGAAGCAGGTCAACGGCCGTAACGATGCCCCCGGTGACGCCGTGGCGCTCTTTAAACGAGGGAAGATTTGGCATCGTCCCTTGGCTCCACGGCCAAATGTCGGTTACTGGCAATTGGCCACTAGCGATACGGCGTTGATTGATTGGCGATTGACGGAGAATTTCGCGTGCTTTTAAAACAATATCGCGTATTTCATTGGCCGGATTGCCTTGCGGCCAGTAGGGAGTAACATTCTGATCTGTGATGTCATGCGGTGCCGTCGTAGTAACATCAACCAAATGCTCGGGGAATAGGGCAATATTTCGGTAACTTACGCCTGAAAAAAATGTGACCAAACTTCCTGAAAAGGCCTCGTTCAGTTCATTTAAAAGAGCCGATCCATCCTCGTTGTCGACGTGTCCGGCAGTAAAACTGGTCATGACGTTATCGATGATTGTGACCAAGTTACATCTAAAAATAACTTGTCCAGGTCCAGGTTTAATTCCCATGGCAGCGGCTTCTATCGGGCCCCGCCCCGTATAATACTGGGACGGGTCGTACCCCAGGATTCCCATATTTGCGACATCTGATCCAGGCGTAAACGGGCCTGGAACCGTGTGGACCAACCCGGATTGGCCATGGCGAGTTATCCAGTCTATATGGGGCGTATCGGCGACTTCTAAGGGTGTTTTCCCACCTAATTCGTCGATTGGTAAATCTGCCATTCCGTCGCCAAGACACACAATATATTTCATCGGGCTACTTTTCTAAGAGCGCCGCCAAAGCGGATACGACGGCATCTTTTGTATTCCCTACAAGAAGCGGTCGATCGGATATTTCGATGGCCCGATTGGGGTCTTTTAATCCGTGGCCAGTGAGAACTGAGACCACCGTTTCGCCGCCCGAGAATGGGTGAGTCGAGTGGTGCTTGATCACCCCAGCTACGGAAGCAGCGGAGGCGGGTTCACAAAACACGCCATCGCTGGCAGCCATCCATTGTTGAGCAAGTGTCATCTCGTCATCCGTCACCATATCGATTGTTCCGCCGGATTCGTCTCGAGCGGTGGTCGCGCCTGACCAACTGGCCGGATTTCCAATCCGGATGGCTGTGGCGATTGTTTCCGGATTCTCGATCGGATGCCCCATCACAATGGGGGCTGAACCTGCGGCTTGATACCCCATCATTTTGGGACGTTTGGAAGTCTTTTGGAGTTGGTGATATTCGCAATACCCCTTCCAGTACGCCGTGATATTCCCCGCGTTCCCCACGGGTATGAAGTGGTAGTCAGGGGCATCCCCCAGCGCATCTACAACCTCAAACGCACCGGTTTTTTGGCCTTCGATACGATACGGGTTGACGCTATTAACAAGTGTGATCGGGTATTCGGCTGTAATGTCACGCACTAGATTAAGTGCATCATCAAAATTCCCTTTGATTTGTAACACCAGGGCGCCGTGCATCATGGCTTGAGATAATTTGCCCAATGCTATTTTTCCCTCGGGAATCAACACGACAGATCCCATCCCGGCTTTTGCCGCATACGCCGCCGCTGACGCGCTGGTGTTTCCTGTCGAGGCGCACATAACAATTTTCGATCCGTCTTCCTTTGCTTTCGTGATCGCCATGCACATTCCCCGGTCTTTAAACGACCCAGTAGGATTTAATCCCTCGAATTTGGCGTACCACCGAATGGGCATGTTGAGTTTTTTTGCCAGATTATCCAACGGAATTAAGGGAGTGTTGCCCTCATTTAAAGATACAATGGGGGTCGCCTCCGTAACGGGTAAATATTGACGATAGTGATGTACTAGACCTTGCCACACGATAATGACTCCTTGACCTGAGACTTTAATTCAAGAGTATACCGGCACTCACCGACTTTCACCATGGACCGTTTTCCGCTAAAACTATATACTCTTTCGGCTCATCTTTTTGCAGGTACGCCCGTAATTTGGCTGGTGCGACGAGCGATGACGAGCGAGACGATATGAGACGTATCCCTTACACAAGGTTTGGAGTTAACTAGGATATGACAGTAAAGATCATTGTTGGCGCTCAATGGGGCGATGAAGGCAAAGGTAAAATAACTGATATTTTGGCTGAAAAAGTAAATTTGGTGGTCCGGTATCAAGGTGGGAACAATGCGGGGCATACCGTCGTTGTTGGGGATAAAACATTCAAACTTCATTTAATCCCTTCCGGAGTGCTGTACAAGTCGGTTACCTGTGTGATTGCCAACGGGGTTGTGATTGATCCCGAGGTCATGTTTCAGGAATTAAGTACCTTGCGAGAAAAGGGCGTTGAAATTACTCCTGATCAACTCAAGATTTCAAGTTTAGCTCACGTCATTTTGCCCTTCCATCGCATGCTGGATTCTAAGCAGGAATCCGATCGAGGATCGAATAAAATTGGGACAACCGGTCGTGGTATTGGCCCTTGCTACACGGATAAGATTGGGCGGGTCGGGGTTCGAGTCGTAGATTTGTTGAATAAAGAGCGATTAGCCCGATTGATTCGTCAGCGGGAGTGGGATCAGGTGCTTGGAACGGCTGTGAATCTCGACGAGGTGATCGAGTCGTATGTTGCGTTTGGGCAGCGAATCAAGCCGTATGTCGTTGATTCATCGTTATTCATCAACGAGGCCATCAACTCAGGGAAACATGTGATTCTCGAGGGCTCTCAGGGCACCATGTTGGATATCGATCATGGGACCTATCCTTTTGTGACAACATCGAATCCTGTATCCGGAGGGGCGTGCTCCGGTGCGGGTATTGGACCTCACAAAATTAATCATGTTATTGGTGTCGCTAAAGCGTACGTGACTCGGGTGGGTGAGGGGCCCTTTCCGACAGAGCTCAATGATGAAACTGGAGAGAAATTGCGACATCGCGGTGCAGAATTTGGCACCACGACGAATCGGCCCCGACGATGCGGTTGGCTGGATTTGGTTGGTTTGCGGTATGCGGTACGAGTCAATGGGTTCACTGAAATTTGTTTGACTAAGCTGGATGTGTTGGATGACTGTGATAGCATCAAGGTCTGCACGGCGTATCGGTTAGCGAATGGTTCGATCGTGACTGAATTCCCGCTCGACTATGACGAGTTTACAAACTGTGAACCGATTTATGAAGAGTTGCTTGGGTGGAAAGTCGATATCTCGCAAATTACCGATTATGACCAATTGCCCCCTACCGCCAAACACTACGCGGCCTTCATTTCGGAGCGAGTCGGTGTGCCAATCACGATGATATCGGTGGGGTCCCGCCGGCATCAAACTATTCATTTGTTGGAAGTGTAATTTGCCCAACATGGCATCAGCGCCGTTAGAATTTCTTGTCGTTCGGATCGGGATGACGGGCGACTCCCTGTTCGCTCTCCCAGTCATTCGGTCCCTTCGAGCGGCGCACCCAAATTCGAATATAACGATGGTGGTTTCCCCGCGTGGTTACGACCTGTATCGCGTCAGTGATAGCCGCTTTGGCGTCGACACATTGATTTCCTATGATTTTTACCATCCGAAATTCGCCCAATGGTCAACGCGACGAAAACTAAATGGGCGTCGGTTTGATGCCGTGTTTTTTTTGGACACCGATTTGGGGTATTTGAATTTTTTTACGGAGAATATTTCGTCCCCGAATTGGTATCGAATGGTCACTACGCGAGATCAGCTGGGTGGGGTTCAGATTGTCCAGAATTCGGTTGGTGAGACGGCTCACATCTGCGATCAGTATCTCCAGCTGGTTGAGGCCTACGGCGTCACGCCAGTTCGATCTTATTCGATTCCCCTGTCACCCCGGTCTCGACATAAAGCCGACGTGTTCCGAAAACGATTGAAACTAGGGGCCCGGAAAGTGGTGGGATTGCATTGGGGCAATCATTCTAAAAATACAAATATTTTGTTTCCCAAAGAAACTTTCGACGGAAGAGCCTGGTCAATGGATTCGTATGTGCAACTCGCTACCCAACTCATGGCTGTGCATCCGGACACTGTATTTATATTGACGGGCGGGGCATATGAGCGGCCGTTGGTTCGCCAGCTTCATAAAAAAATGACTCAGGCGGGAGTTGCTTCAATTAATTTAGCTTCAAAAACAAACGATTTAGTATCGTTATTGGGGCTCTTGTCTATTTTGGATTTGTTCGTCGTTGGAGATACAGGGCCGATGCATTTGGCCTCTGCCGTTGGCGTAAACACTGCCGCTCTTTTTTTTGCTACATCGCCGATGGATACCGGTCCTTACAATTCTCGGAATTCCTTGATTATTCAGTCTCCAATTCCCTGTGCACCGTGTTTGAATACTCCGCATTCATTTCGCTGTCCTGAGGGGGCGAATTGTGTCCAATTGTTAACCTCAGATGCCGTGCATTTGGCAATTAGTTCGCGATTTGATTGGAGTGGGCAGTGTTGAGGCAGCGTTATTTGCGCTTGTTTTCATTCTGCCGCCCCTACTGGATGGGGATATTGGGTTCGTTGGTTTTAACCTTAATTTATGGGGGGCTAAATGTAATGACCCTCCCGCTCATTCGGGATATCACCACCGAGATTTCTAATCGCAATTTGGAGCATTTTAATAATCAGATTTTGAATGCGGGCGGGCTGTTTTTTTTTCGACTAGTGGCCACATATCTTCAATCCTATTTGATGATGGCGACAGCGTATAATATTAGCCGTGACGTTAGAACCATGTTTTTTGGCCGACTCATTCGTTTGCCTCAGGGGTTTTTTACAGAAAATAAATTGGGCGATATTATTACCCGCCTCACTTCTGATGCCGAAAAACTGAGGGAAAGTATTACAAGTTTGTTTTGGGAGTTGATTCCCAACCTTGTATCCCTTCTGGGGGTCGTAGGTTATCTCTTTTACCTAAATTTTAAGTTGACCCTGATCAGTTTGGTAGCCGCGCCCATATTTGTGGCCGTCATCATGTACCTTGCCAGTAAACTCAAGCGAGTGGCGGGGCAAACCCAGCTTCAGGCGGCGAATATTTCCCACCTGATTCAGGAAGTATTTACTAATATTAAATTGGTTCAAATTAATGGCGCCGAGGAAAAAGAAATTTCCCGATTTCGTAAGGAAATTCAACGAAATATTAGGACGTCTTTGAAGGGGATTCGCTTTCGAAACACCGTTGAGCCATCGATCACTTATCTTCAGTTTGTGGTGGTTCTGTTAGTTGTGTGGTACGGCGGTTATCAAATTGCGAACGGCACGATGTCAGGCCCCACGTTGGTATCTTTTTTTGCAGGAATTTTTTTGTTGGTGGATCCCATTTTGGCATTGTCCAAGGCGTATACGAATTTGCAGCAAAGTTTTGCATCGGCGGATCGTCTGTTGGAAATTATCGAACTACCTCCAGCATTTCCGATTCTCAGCTCTCCTTCCAATCCGATCGTTCACGGTAACGTGATGTTTGAAAACGTTTCGTTTCAGTACGGGGATGGAAGTCCTGTCCTCCATGATATTTCTATTTCTGCATCGGCTGGGCAAGTGATTGCGTTGGTGGGACTATCCGGAGCCGGAAAGACAACATTAGTTAATTTGATCCCTCGATTTTATGATGTAACATCCGGCAGGATCTTGGTTGATGGGGTTGATTTGAGGGAGATTGATTTGGATTATTTGCGTTCTCACATTGCATTTGTACCCCAGGAAGATATGCTCTTTCGGGGCACAGTGTTAGAAAATATCCGGTACGGATCACCGGAAGCCTCAATGGACGAGGTTGAGGACGCGGCTCGCGCCGCCAATGCGATGGGATTTATTGAAAAGAGGAAGCGGAAGTTATTTGCCCAAGTTGGGGATCGTGGCATGCGGTTTTCGGGCGGTCAACGCCAGCGGATTTCCATTGCCCGAGCCATTTTGCGCAGCCCCAAGATTCTCATTTTAGACGAAGCGACATCGTCTCTCGATACTGAGTCTGAATACTTGGTTCAGGAGGCGTTGTCTCGGTTGATGGCTGGGCGAACAACCTTTGTCATTGCTCATCGGTTGTCCACGGTGATCAACGCCGATCAAATTCTCGTTTTAGACGCTGGGAAAATTATCGAGCGCGGCACCCATTCTGAGTTACTTGCAATGAATGGCCGTTACGCTCGGTTGTATCATCGGCAGTTCGCCGCCGGTACTGGCGCGATTAACGAATAAGTGATCCTGGTTTGCAACCCATAAATTTATTGTGCTACGATTGACAAACTTTGG
>RHAI01000005.1 GCA_010028705.1 bacterium | reverse complement strand
TAACTGGGGGCATTACAGGTTTTCTGTTTTTATTATTGCTCTATATAAAGCCATTTCTCCTTTATCAAGAAGGAGTTCAACGTCATGGAATCCACTTTTGGTTAGTATAGCTGACTGCTCGTCTAGGGTTAAATAAAGTTCTGGGTGCTTGTTTCTATTGTCTTCGGTGTAATAATGATCGGAATAAAGCAGCATACCATCTTCTCTCAGAACATGACGCAATTGCTTAAATAAATTACCGATATGTTTCTTATGCCTTACCTCATGGACTGCCTGAAGGGTGACGACAATATCAACTTTTTCAAGATTTTTGTACCAATCCGGCGCTTTAAAATTGCGTTTCAGAAAAGTGGCTCTATTTGCGAAATTTCCAAGATGATTTCTGGCAATTTCGTTCATGGGAGCCGAGAAATCCAATAACATATACTTTTTTACATTGCAGTTCTCAAGTATATGGCGGGCAAGGTGACCGGGTCCAGAACCTATTTCAAGTATAGTTACTGGATTCTTAAAATTGGCATTAATTTCCTGAGCAAAAGCGATGAAGAAATCATGACGGTACGGGCGTTTTTTTTTAGTGTTTATTACCCATTCTTCTGCCTCTGCAAGATTATGAAAATTTATAGGGCTGGGAACGTCTACGTTTTCCTCTAACCATTTGCCGACAAGCATCACATTATTTTCCTCATAGCCAATATTTGTATAAAAATTGACGACAGATTCATTACTTTTTCTCACCATAAGAAGCACTTTGGGGGCACCTTGTAACTTTAGCCATTCTTCTGCGGCGTGTACTAGTTGTTTGCCAAATCCATTCCCCTGATAAAGAGGATCTACTGCTAGGTAATAAAACCAACCACGATGTCCGTCATAGCCTGGCATTACAGTGCCTATAACGTGGCTTTTATATTCCATAACCAACAGTGTACTGGTAGGAGTAGCCAAAGCCCTTTTAATATCGTCTTCAATACTATTCCACGGCCTTGTTAACTTTGTTTCCTTCCATAGTGCCATAATGGCTTTTGTATCGTTTATTGTAGCTGTACGAATATTCACAATTAAATCTCCAAAGCCTACTTAAACCCCTATACTGCCCCCAGTAAGATAGCCCTAAATCCCCCAGATCCGGGGATTTAGGGCCTAGGTGACCCTCGATCGTTTAGGGGCAGTATAGGACTCAAAGAAAATATTTAGACCAAAGTACTTATCTAGCGGGCATTATATTCTAAATATATAGCATGGCGCTATGAGGGCCAAATAAGACTGTGGTTCCGTCAGGAGGTGACAGAAAACAGCCTTTATTTTAATTCATTTTCTGAGTGCGCTATTCAGATAAATAAATTAATTTTCCGGGATAAAAGTGCTGACGACGATTTGATCAACTGGATTAATTGGAAAAGTCAACGAAGTGTAGTCATCTACAACGGTATAAACCCTACCTGAACTAAACAATTCCTAGCTCAAAAAAAGCCTAAAAATTTATGGTGGGCGGTATCGGGATCGAACTGATGACCTCTACCATGTCAAGGTAGCGCTCTAACCATCTGAGCTAACCGCCCGTTATACATAAGAACTGTACAGAATGTTCTCAGGTTTAGTCAAATTTACACAATGTATCACCAGCGTATCATACGAGTTCGATTTAGGGTGGATGTGCCATAATGTACACCACCGGATCAAATTCACGATTTGAAGTTGAATTTACGTCGGCCATGGTGCAGGTTCCCACCATTCGACGGTGAGACTACAAAATGATACCCACCATCCACCTATGAGCTGATTACAATTATCAAGGTGATTGTTGAAATACCCACCCAAATCAGAAGTGCAAAAATGAGCGACCGCCAATGAACCGACCGTAACATTGCTGGTGTGATTGAGGCTCCCACCAAAAACAACGTCACCGCGATCAATCGATGGGCCATGCCACTAACGATCTCGGTCACCGGATGGATCGATGGACACCACGTGGCGACCGCAACCATCATCACGAATCCCAAGATAAATTTTGGAAATCGAGGGGTCTCGACCGCTGTTTTTTGTCGACGGCGGGTTTCAATGGCCGCAACCCCTAGCGACACGGGAATAATCCACAACGCTCGAGTCAGCTTCATCGCCATTCCAATGTCTAACGCATCAGAACCATAGTGGGATGTTGCCCCAAGAACCGAACTGGTATCGTGTATCGCTAGGGCACACCAAAGCCCAAACGAATGCTGGGATAGTCCCAAATAATGCCCAATATATGGAAAACACAAAAGCGCCACTGAATTAAGCAGAAACACCACCCCAAGCGACACCGACAATTCCTGATCAGTGGCATCAAGTACAGGCGCTACTGCTGCAATCGCACTTCCGCCACAAATTGCTGTCCCAACGGCAATTAACACCGACTGTACCCGGCCAACTTGAATCCAGCGGGCCAGCCATGCCCCAGCCACTAATACAACGAGGATCATGAGGCCGGAGAGCAGCAGCCCCTTTACACCCACCGATTGTACCGATGCAACAGTCATACCTGCCCCAAGCCCAACCACCGAGATTGCCAGACAGTGATGGGTCCAGCGGCGGATTTGTCCGGCAAATGGATTACCTAATACCAACGAGCCCATTGCACCAATCAGCATCGCCTCAACCGACGTTAGTCGAAACACTACGCACGCGATTAGGGCGATAACAAAAACATAATTAACGATGATTTTCATTCTTACACATCCCCATTCCGAAAAAAATCAACAGGTATCATCGACGCCATTGTTAAAATACCCTACCACAAACCTATCGATTTTTTTTATATTAAAATAATATAGACTATCAGGTATTCTGATACTAAAACGATGTCCAATCAACGATACTTTCCATTTTCAGTTGAATTCATCCCAGCGTTTCTATGTGTCGCAGAGAACATGAGTATCTCGGCTGCAGCCAAATGCCTTCATATGTCCCAACCCAGCATCAGTGCAACCATTAAACGATTGGAAAAAGAACTTGGAATTACGTTGTTTAATCGATCTGCAAACGGTGTCATATTGACTTCCGACGGTCTTCGATTCTTAGATCATGCCAAAACAATAACTTCCGCTATTCATGGGGCCAGAGACGAATTTACAGACACGCGTAACCCTACCGGTTCTCTGATAATCGCGGCCAGCACCACCGTATCTGAATTCATCTTACCTCCTATAATTGGACGGTTTATCCAACGGTATCCGTCGGTCAATGTCACCCTACTCGTCAAAAATACTCGCGACGTCATACAGCTGATTCGTCACCGTGATGCGGGTATCGGATTCGTTGAGGGGTACCCCCACAGCACCGGACTGCTATTCGAAAAATTTATCGAGGATCAACTCGTTCTCATCACATCACCACATTATGCCAAATCAATTAAGACCATCGACGACCTAAAATCGTGCACACTCTTGATCCGGGAACCCGGATCAGGGTTACGCTCGGTGGTCGAGGCGGCGTTTGGACGAATTGGAATCCATATCGATAATTTCAATCGAACGATAGAAATGGGGAGTACAACGGCAATTAAACAAGCCGTTGCCACCGGAGTTGGAATTGGATTTGCGTCACGATTAGCCCTCGCGAATGAACTTCGACTTCAGCTCCTTACTCCGATCGTTATTTCGGGCCTCGAAATGACTCGAACCTTATCGTGGTGTTTACCGTCCGAAGGTCGACGAGAAATTGAACGCCTATTTATTAAATTTGCAAGGGCTGTCGACTAAGTTATTCACTACCCAGGGGAATGAGATCATATTCCGTCGTGATCTTGTGCAATGTTTTTAATTCAAATTGCCGAACAGCAATTCGTTTTAAATAGTTCGCGAAGTCCGCTGTAAAATTCTCGCTTCGAAATAGAACGTGAGGAACACCGGCTTTAACCGCGTACTGCAACAAATCGGTCTGTCCATCAGGAATAACGGCCATACCCTGTACCAACTTCACCGTTGGTCTTGGTAAAAACAAATACGATAAGGCTTGCCAATCCACTAAATTATTTAACGACAAATAATGCACCCAAAAATCGAGATTGTCTTCCAGGCCTGGATCCTCGATCTCTACCCATTTAAATGTCATCATTTCATCCGTTTCCAACAGTGACCTAACGCCACCCATTGCCGACATAAACTCAGGGTGAACTCCAATTCTCTGAATAGGCGGCTTTGGAATCTCAATACCGTAAAACCGTCGAACTAATTCAAACACGGGAATCAATGACGCGGTTAGTTTAAAATCATCCTTGGATCCGGACGGAAATTCAGACTCACTATGGCTTCCATCGACTCGGAATAAATCTAAAATATCTGGCATCCATACGGTCTGAACTTCCGGCGCTAGTTGGGTGACATGATGGTACATAGTAAGCCTCAGAGAATTTAACGATGACATAACAGCCAAACGTTCGTCGATTTGAATACCTTTGTACGTATAGGGATTCGCCTCAATGGCCGCACGAACCGCCAGTAAAAGTTCCGAACCTTCAAACGGCTTCACTAAATAACTTAATGCCCTAAATTCACCGAACAACTCTCGCATCCAATTTTGATCATCGTATTCAGACTGAATTATCGTCGCTGGAATTCCAGCAAAGCACATTTTCTCCAAGGAATTTAATAATTCAAATGCGGTCATATCGGGCAACCGAATATCTAATATTAGGGCCTCAATGTCATGTTGATAGTGTTTAAATATTGATTGCGCTTCCCGCCCAGAGGAGGCTGAAAGTACGGTGTATTGAGGCCGTAAAGTCGCCACTAACCAGCGCAAATGATCGTCGTTGTCTTCGACTACCAAAACTGTAGATGTGGTCATAATAATTTGAGTCGGTTGCTCATACCGAGGGTGGAGTCGAGATTCATATCTGCCCTAAGCCATTGTTGTGTAAACGCCGGTGACATCATCATCTTCTTCGATCAAATCAACTAATTCGTCGATCTCAGCTTCTTGCTCAGCGGTGAGTTGAACCGGATTATTCGGCTCCCGGGTGAGCTCAGCATGCATAATAACGCATCCTCGATCCTCAAGGGCTTTTTGCATCCGGCCAAAGTCTTCAAATGTTGTTGTAATATAAATTCCATCATGGTCTCGATTTATTTCTTCAGCTCCACAATCGATTAAAGCTAATTCAAACTCATCTAAATCCTCTGACGGAATGGCCACCTTGTATTCCCCTTTATGGTCAAAAAGGAATTCCATCGATCCTTTAACTCCCAACGCGCCACCCTTTTTTTTGAAGTAATTTCGGATATTCGCAACGGTGCGAGTTGGATTATTTGTGGCTACCTCAATCATAAACCCGATGCCATGGGGTCCCTTTCCCTCATATACAACCTCTTCAAAATCACCGTCTTCCTTCGACAACGCCCGCTTTATGGCCGCATCAACATTCGCTTTAGGCATATTGACTGTACGGGCCTTCGAAAGAACCATTCGTAATCGAGGATTAGTATCAGAATCGCCCCCTCCCATTTTGACTGCAATGGCAATTTCACGGCCGATCCGCGCAAATGCCCGGCTGATCTTGGCATACCGAGCAAACATTTTGTGTTTTCGTTTCTCAAAAATTCGTCCCATAAAATCCTCTTTTACCCTCTAACCTGTAGTGTTGTGACGTTGTATCAATCAATTCAATTAGGAGTAGTGTAGCGATTTTTTGTCTATCAGACTACTATGGGCAAAATGAGTGATCCCAAACTTTTTTCGAGACGATTTTCAGATTCCGCATGTGCCAATTTTGCCCGCTTTGCCAATGTTCCAGTAGAAACCTATGCTGAATTGCATCAATGGACGGTTTCTAATCCGAATTCATTTTGGGAAACGGTCCTCACGTGGAGTAATATCCCATTTTTGGGGCAACCGCACTCGAATATTACAACACAGACTCCACTATGGCCTCGACCTAATTGGTTTCCGACCGTCACCCTAAACTTTGCTCAAATAATCGCCGAATTCACTGGAGATACACCGGCCATTATTGGGCTAACCGAATCCGGAATACCAACTGAAATTAGCTGGACCCAGTTAAATCATGCGGTGGCACAGTTGGCATACCATTTAACCCAGAAAGGGATTCAACCCGGTGATGTCATCGCAGCAATTGCGGCAAATACACCAGAAACAATTATTGCCTTTTTGGCGGCAGCGGCCGTCGGTGCCACATGGACATCAGTGTCACCCGACTCGGGAATTCAGTTTATTTTGGATCGATTCACTCAAGTGAACCCCAAGTGGATCTTCGCTCACACTCAGTACCTTTTTGATGGGGATCATATTTGCATCCGCGACAAAATCAACCAAGTCGGCACGGGCCTTCCCGGTTGCTTAAACATTCAGACGTTAGACCCCACATTTAATCAGATTGTCGATACCACAGCTCCTGCACCTGCTATTCGGTTCGTCCCTCGGCCATTTGATTCTCCATTTTTGATTCTATATTCATCGGGAACCACTGGAAAACCAAAACCCATCGTCCATTCATTGGGAGGAACAATCCTTCAACATATTAAAGAGCATCGCCTGCAGTCTAACCTAGGTCCCACTGACCGATTATTTTACATGACGACAACCTCCTGGATGATGTGGAATTGGTCGGTTAGCGGCCTGTTATCTGGCATTACGATAATCGTTTACGATGGGAAATCATCGCCTTCAACGATATGGCCGATCGTTTCAAACCATTCAGTAACCGCATTTGGAACCAGCGCCGCATGGTTACAACTCGCTCAAAAATCCAAATACCAACCCCACTTTTCGATAGATTCACCCCTTCAGATATTATTTTCAACCGGTGGACCATTGCTTCGCGAGCAATTTGACTATGTGTATTCATGCATTAAATCAAATATCCAATTGTCATCAATATCTGGAGGCACCGATATTGTGTCCTGCTTTGTGGGTGCCGGTCCGGTCGATGTGACGCGTGGACGTATTCAGTGTGCCGGCTTAGGAATGGCGCTCACCGTGGTCGATTCAACAGGCAATCCAATAATCGACGCATCGGGGGAATTAATCTGCACTGTGCCCTTTCCGACCATGCCCCTATATTTCCTGAATGATCCGGATAACACACGGTATTTTGACTCATATTTCTCGGCAGTTCCGCCATATTGGGCACAGGGCGACCACGCCATTAAGTATTCCGATGCCAGTTTCGAAATATTGGGGCGATCGGACACCACAATAAAGCGCAACGGTGTCCGAATTGGAACATCGGACCTTTACAGCGCAATATCCCAACTATCTGGGGTTATTGATGCATTAGCAATCGGATTTCAGAGAAAGGGAAATGACGAGCTTATTTTATTTGTTAAAACAGACCCATTGCTCGCGCCGGTCACTACACTAAAAAAAGAAATTCGATCGGCTCTAACACGTCAATCCGTTTGGTTTAAGCCGGACCACATAGTACTTGTGTCGGATATTCCGTATACACCGAACGGAAAAAAATCCGAACTTTTAGTTAAAAAAATGGCCAATGGAGAATCGGTATTGAATGACGCGCTTATTCAAAATCCAGAGTCCCTCGTGGAAATCGGTCGATTTATCGATCATTTACGGGCTAATTCATAACCGCTTTGTATTATGACGCCGATACCGGATTCAACACTAACCCTGTCACTAATTTAGGATAAAAATAGGTCGACTTTTGAGGCATTTTTTCACCGTTTAGACAGACATCTCGCATTTCATCTAACCGTGTAGCTTGAAGAACAAACGCGACCTGAACTTCATTTTTCTCGACAGCCTCCATTACCGCCGCATCAGACTTCAGATAACGCAACCCTTTCTGAGCGCTAATATCGTCCAAGCTGAACCCTAATATCCCTTGGAGGACAATGTATTGTAGGATTGAAACATCTAGTCCTTTCAATATCGATGATGCAGTGTCGGGAAAAAAGTGATCGATCGCCACATCTGGCTTTAGGGTTAATCGAGCGATACCATGGCGCCCTGGAAACATTACCCCAATTACCTTTTGAGACTCATTATGAACCGACAAATTTAGTTCAGAAATGGACCTCACCATCGTGGTGTTAAAATACCGTGACAATTGATTCAAAAATTCATCAGGATTAAAATTAGCTATTCCAAACACGACGCGATGGGTAGGAAAAATCGTCAATCCATCGTTTTGCAACGGTGTCGCAAACAGCATCGTCGATTCAGATTCAGACGAAGGCAATGATCCAATTGACCGACAATAGTCCCGATAATGTAACGCCGTCGTGTAACGGTGGTGACCGTCCGCGATCAATAATTTTTTGGTCCCCATAAATTCAAAGATCTGTTCAACTAATTGCTTGTCGGTTACCACCCAAACCCGGTAGATGTCGCCATCAATCGTCACAGATTCCGATGTAGGTGGTGACGAATAAACGTCACCCGTCAAGGCAAAAAATCGTCCCGTTGGATCATCAAAAAGTGTGTATATTGGGCTCAAATTAACTTCGCATGCTTTGGTTAGGTCCAACCGATCTTGAATTGGGCCCGGCATAGTGTTCTCGTGGGGCAACACAACGCCTTCATCGAAATAAAATAGCTGCGCCGCACCCAATATTCCTCGGAGCTGTTTTGTTGCGCCCTCGACACGGTAAACGTGTTCATACAGATAATACGCCGCATGTGAATCACGAACCAACACTCCGGAGCTCATCCACTGGCGTAAATATTCCTGCGCTCGAGTATATCGATTGTCGTCAACAGAATCGTCACCCTTAATGATGCCATAATCTAAATGAACAATGTTGTGGGTGTGAATCTCGTGCAGTCGACGCTGTTCCTCAGGAGAAATCACATCATATGGTGGGGCCAATACATTACCAGGATCTGGAATGCTAGATGAATAACGTAGAGCTCGAAACGGCTTAAATTGATTTTTCATAATAGACCTCAGTATAAACTATTTTGGAAATCAATGTAGACAAAATCTAATTCGGTGCTGCCAACAACACCAACCGCGTGGTGTTATTTCCGAAAGCCCTCCTCGAAGACCATCCGCTACAGTTCGATCTTTCGGGCTCAACATGCGTCACTCTAGACTCCGTCCATCCGCCCCGATGTGCAGATCGTTAAGCGACCGTATTACTCATAAACGCCATTTACCGGCTATAAATAACACTCAAATTGGAGCAAAAAAATGCTTGTTTAAAAAAATCAAATAAATATTTGACTTTTTTAAATGAAGCGCTAAAAATAGCCACCTATGATTCCCACAGACAATGATACGACAAAAGGGCTCCTGATTCGCGCAGCGAGCCGTCTATTCGCCCAGAAAGGGCTCGATGGAACAACCATTAAGGACATAGTTGATGAAGCAGGCGTCAATGTTAGCTTGGTCAGTTATCATTTTAACGGCAAGGACGGCCTGTTTCAGGCCTGTGTACGGAGTATGGGACAACAAAATCTAGAAATGGCCAAACGATTGTTAGAACCCGCCGACTCGATTGCCGAATTTAAATTAAAATTAGAAATTTTTATTTCAGAACTACTAACAGTACATGCTGAAAATCCCGACGTCACTCGAATAATTCATCGAGAGATCGAAAACGGATCACCATTTATGGATGAGGTGTTCCAGGCCACGTTCGCTGAAATTTTTCAAACGGTGATCCAATTTTTTATCGACGCTCAACACAAACGGTTGATCAGGTCTGACTTGGACTGTTTCATTCTCAGTTCAATCATCACTGGATCGATCGTGCAATTTGGTCGAATGGACAATGTTGGAAAGCGTCACTTTAACCGAAGCATTCAGGACCCAACGTACCGAAAAGCAATTAGCAGTCATCTCATTGAATCATTTATAAATGGCGCCATCGCCCCTCGAAAGGACTCTCATGAAACCGATTAATTTGTTCGCCATTAGTGTGGTCGTTGGTCTAAGTGTCTCAACACCAATCGTCAGTTTGTCACTCGGAGAATTTCTCGATCAAGTCGCCTCTAATAATCTCCAAATTCAAACCGCTCAAAAAAGCATTTCAGCGGCCCGTCAACGAATAAAATCTACTGAACTCATCACCATGCCAAAGTTGTCCACATCATATGGATTTATCACGGAAGATAAAATTAGCAATTATTCGAGATTTATGGGGAACAAGAGTTCGATGCACTTGGCCGAAGCGACGATACAAAAACAGTTTGATAATGGATTAATGATGTCGGTCGGTTATAAAGTAGACTCGTATGACTATCCTCAAATGACACCGCAACCCATGGCCTACGCCGACGCCATTCCTTATGTCGAATTAAATTATCCGTTAATGAGAAATGCCACAGGTCGAAGTACTCGAGCCATCAACTCGGGGATCGAGGAAAATATCTTAGCCTCCATTAAATTGAACGAATTTGCAGTCGACACCTGTTTAGTCAGCGCAGAAATGGCCTATTGGCGATTGGCACTCGCAAAAGATTCGGTCCAAATTGCCGACGAAGCGGTTGCCCGGGCCCGGAAGATGGTCGACTGGGCCCAAAATCGGCAATCGTTACAACTGGGCAATACGTCTGAATTACTTCAAGTTCAATCACTCTTGAAACTACGAGAGCTAGAGTACCGCCAAGCACTGGACGACGAGGCATCCGCCACACGTGCACTCAATCAATTTCGGACGACGGCGGTACAGACCGCACCCGATCGCCTCGACTCGATTTCTGACACTGATCTCACCCAACGACGTCCACGTGCGATGGTCACGAGGAAAGACGTCATTGCCACCCAACATCTCGTGCGTGCCATCAAAGCGAATGGATCAGTGGACAGCGACGCACTGGAACCCGCACTGAATATTTTGGGACGATTGTCATTGAACCAGAATGGAGCTGGCGTTTCCGACGCGATATCACGAACCTTGGCGACTGATCATTGGGGGACGTTCATCGGTGTCCAATTCACTGGAGCATTTGATTTCAATAGCACGTTGATTCAGGATTTAAAGCAGGGGATATCGGCGAATATCACAGCGGCAGAAAGTGATTTACAGACCAAAAAGGTAGCCGCCCGAGATCAATGGACCGAGCTCACCTCGCGGTTATCTGACACACAAGACCGGATTAATACCATCCAACGTATCGAAGCTGTGCAATTAAACCGTTGGCGGGCCGAAATGGACCTCCATCGGCGTGGCCGATCGATTTTGATTCAAGTGTTAAATGCCGAGCAAGACTATGCGAATGCGCGGCTGATGCACTTGAGAGCCAGAGGCGAAATTTTAACGATTTTAGCTCAACTAAAACTGTATGAGGGTGACAGATGAACATTGCACAATTATCGATTAAACGGCCCATATTCATTGCATGCGTGGTATTTCTGATACTGGCGATTGGGTACCTATCATTAAAAAAATTACCCATAGATCTATTTCCTAATGTTCAGTTTCCAATCGTAACGGTTAACACGGTATACCCCGGAGCCGGGCCTAGAGAAGTTGAAACATCAATTTCCAAAGTGGTTGAGGAAGAAATTAGTACTCTACCTGGGGTCAAACGAGTGTCATCATATAGCCGAGACGGGTTTAGTTCAGTGTTTGTTGAATTTGCACTGGAAACCGACGTCAAATTTGCAGAACAGCAGGTTCGAGACCGAGTCGGAAGTATTGGCAACAAGTTGCCAAAAGACGCCAAACAGCCAGTGATACGACGGATGGATCCGGCTGACCAACCCGTACTCATTGTCGCTATCAAATCGAACCTACCCGAAGGTAAACTCTACGACCTAGCGAATCTGCAAATTAAAACTAAGCTTCAACAAATCAATAACGTTGGAAACGTCGATATTTTAGGGGGACGCAAGCGTGAAATTCACGTCAACCTTGACCGAAACAAAATTAAATCCCACGAGTTATCGGCATCTCGGATTAGCAACGCAATCGCACTGTCAGGGCAAAATATACCTGCGGGTACCATACGGTCCACCGAGTCAGAAACGGCTGTTAGATCCGTAGCCGAATTCAAGTCCATCGATGACATCGGATCAACAATCATCAACTTTTTGGGGAACGATGTCCCAATTCGGTTAGATGAGGTCGCCACTATTACGGATACACTCGAAGACGAAACCAGCCGTGCCTATGTCAACGGCAACAAATCAATATTTCTTCAGGTTTATCGGCAATCCGGTTCAAATACGATTACTGTGGTCGAATCCGTCAAAAAACAAATTAAAAAATTGAATTCAGATCTTAAAACCCAGCAAATCGATGCGGAAATTATCGTCGTCCGAGACGGATCTAAAATGATCTTAGCGAATGTCATTGACGTTAAAGAATCGATCATAATTGGGATTCTTTTAACAATCGTTGTCGTCTATTTATTCCTAGGATCCGTACGATCGACGATCATCACATCACTAGCGCTCCCAAACTCACTGGTTGGCGCATTTTTATTAATGTCAGTCGCGGGGTATTCCATCAACGTTATGACCCTACTGGCACTGAGTTTGTCCGTGGGTTTGTTAATCGATGATGCCATTGTTGTTCGGGAAAATATTTTCAGACATATTGAAATGGGAAAAGCCCCGTTACAGGCCGCACTCGATGGAACGAAAGAGGTCATGCTCGCCGTTATTGCCACCACGGCAGCGGTGTTATCCGTATTTGGCCCCATTGGATTCCTCCAAGGCGTTGTGGGGCAATTTTTCAAAGAATTTGGGCTCACCATATGCTTTGCAATGTGTATCAGTCTATTTGATGCCTTGACCGTCGCCCCAATGCTATCGGCCTATTTTGCGGGATCCCACGACGATCGGAGTACTGGAGTGTGGAATCGTACCATCGGTGAGCTCGCTCGAACATTTGACCGGTTCCAAACCTGGCTCGAGACCCAATATGTTTCGATCCTTCGGTTTACACTACGTCGTCCTGGTACGATATTATTGATGGCGTTAGTAATATTCCTCTCCAGCTGCGTAGCGGTCACCAAAGTTCCAAAAACATTTCTTCCTCCCCAAGATTTTGGGGAATTCATGGTAAGCCTTGAATTACCCGCCGGTACGGGTTTAGACAAAACCAATGAATTTGCGCAATCCGTCGATCGCACCATCCGAAAAAATCACGAAGTAGCCGTCACCGTGTTATCAGTAGGAAACGCACAGAATGAGGCCAATGTCGCATCAATTATCGTAAATCTAGTGCCGTCGAAAAAACGACATATTAACACCTCCGATTTCAAGGATAAGTTACGTGGCCAGCTCACCCGTTTTTCAGACGGAAAACCAATCGTAAAAGACGTGGACATGGTTGGCGGAGGGCAACGCCCGTTTAACGTGGTGATCATCGGTAATGACCTCAATGAACTCAACGCCGTCGGGACACGTTTATTTGAAAAATTAAAAAAACATCCGGGTCTTCTCGACGTCGAAATGAACTACAAACCAGGGAAACCTGAGTTTCAGATCCAATTGGATGAACGAAAAGCCGCTCGATTAGGGGTATCGAGTGTTCTCGCGGGTGCCGAACTCCGAACCCTACTGGAAGGATCGACTCCCGCCGTGTTTCGTGAGAATGGTGAAGAATATACGATTCGGCTCCGATTACAGGATGATCAACGAGATTTTAAAACCGCATTTCAATCACTTTATGTCCCGAACATCAATCAAA
This sequence comes from bacterium, assembly GCA_010028705.1. Classification (GTDB taxonomy): domain Bacteria; phylum Margulisbacteria; class Marinamargulisbacteria; order SXXA01; family SXXA01; genus RHAI01. The sequence goes on along the minus strand of RHAI01000005.1, from coordinate 30,547 downwards.
CATTGATTCGCCTATCGGACATTGCAACTCCGGTATCGACCGTCGCACCGTCCAGCATCAACCGACAGGATCGGGGCCGCTCAATCCAAATTTCGGGCGACATTGCTCCTAAAGGACCTGGAATGGGAGGCGTAAAGTCTGATGTTGAGCGACTATGCAAATCGGAGTTGAACATGCCACCGGGAATGCGATTTGCGTTTATCGGGCAAGCTGAGAGTTTTCAAGAGTTGGGCCAAAACATGATGATGGCGGTAATACTCGCGGTGATGTTTATATTTATGGTGCTCGCATCGCTATACGAATCCGTGGTCACCCCATTTACGATTATGCTAGTCCTGCCCCTCGCGGCGTGTGGCGCATTTTACGCCCTGTTGATTACCGGGAAATCGTTAGATATTTTTTCAATGATTGGATGCATCATGTTACTTGGAGTCGCCACAAAAAATTCGATTTTGTTGGTGGACTACACAAATCAGCAAGTTGAAAAAGGGCTTGATCATGCGAGCGCAATATTGGAAGCCGGAAAAACTCGACTGCGCCCCATTTTAATGACGACGATCGCCCTAATTGCGGGTGTTGCGCCCATCGCAATCGGTTTAAACGAAGCCAGCCGACAACGAACGTCCATGGGCGTCGCCATAATTGGCGGACTCATCAGCTCAACATTGTTGACCCTCGTTGTGGTCCCAGCGGCATACAGCTATATTGAGCGGTTCCGTGTGTGGTCAAAAGGGGTACTAACCCGACTATTTATTGCGGAATAACACTTCCCTAAATTGCTGCCCAGCGTGCGGTGTTGCGCCAACTGAGAGATTCAGCCCAACACCGCCGATCGCACTTTTTAAACCAATACTGTTCCTGCGTCAGCAGGGCCTGCACCTCGCGGGACGAATACGCAAGTGTCACCCGCGTCCCAAATGATCAATCTACCGATGTAGTGATTTTATTATCTTTGCCGCCGATCAGCGATCCAATTCGGACACCCTCAACACTATAAATATTACCCGATGCTGAGGTTGAGTCTGCAGTAAATTGACACGTTAAATGGTATCGTTTTTCATGAACCGTAATATCAATATGAAAAGGATAACTCAGCATTCCGTTTTTAAATGTTCCGTTTTCAACAGAAATTACGTCGCCAGACTTAAATACACGTGTAAAATTGGTTGTATAATTGTATGTCACATTGCTCGATGGAGAGCTTTGTTTTGATTGAATTTCATGTTTTTGTTCGGTAAAATTTGGATACTTATAGGTTCGAAACGTGTCATCGTAAGTTGAACCACTATAATCATTCCAACTCTCGACTTCGACTGTTATGCTTGGTGTAACTGAGTTAAATAATGTCTCAACCCAACCATCATAGGTTCGAGTTTTTCCATCCATCCCAATATTAGTAGTAGTTCCAAGGCTCTTGCTGTCGCCTTTCCAGAACCAGAGACGCTCGTTAGGAGTCGGTTCAGCATATTGGCTAGAATATCTCATATTGCTGTCATTCAACGCTTGTGAAACGGCATTCAATATTTCCTGCCGTTCGGCGATTGACATTGTCGTCTCCGACGAGAGTGATGTGGCGGTGCCACACCCCGTGATCGTCAGCATGATCGACAGCCCGAGCCATGCCATTAATTTATGTGTCGAACCTTTGGGTGTATTCATCATCTGTTCCCCCCTTGACTAAATTGTGTTTCGAGTGGTGCGTATGTAAACTACTGATTCACCAATGGTAATAATATACACTAATCGAATGGGATTCACCACCGAGTGTCCACCCCGATCCCATAACCCTCGTCTCACTATCGCGCGATTCGCCGACTGAGCCACTGCGCCAAATCCCCCGCGATATCGTCGGAGGTCGTCGAAAAAGGGAACCCCTGGGGCAAGGGATAAATAATATCTGCAATTTGGCGGTACAACGAATCGCGTTCTTTGAATAACTGGTCAAACCGTTGGCCTGGAAATGTCCATACAATGCCTCGTGAGTCCATATTCGTCACCCGTTTTAAGATCCGATCGACGGAATCCGCCAAATACACAATCGTTGCAAAGGACGCGACATGAGACAGTCCTTCGCGACAATAAATTGCACTACCACCCGGAGAAATCACTTGATCAACCGCCGGTGACAGCTGAAGTAACGCTGCGTTTTCGCGCTCAATAAATTGATCCCGGCCAAGTCGATTTAACATATCAGAAACGGATTCCGAGGTGGATGCCGCCATCACCTTGTCCGTATCAATAAACTTCCATCCATAATGTTTGGCTAAGGACTGACCAATTCGGGATTTCCCGACACCCGGCATGCCCACCAAACAAATTGCCGCCATCACTACTACCGAATAATCACGTCATCATACCTAATTTGTTTTAACCGCTGGGTCGCATATCGCATCGCGGCAGGAGGTAATGGGGCAAAGCCGTTGTCCTCGGCAAACAACTGCCCTTGGTGAGTCGACCACCACAAAAAATCAATCATTGTTTTAGCGGCTGCGTAGTCACCAAAGTGGCTTTGATCGGCATAGGTCGATATCCATGAAAATCCAACGATGGGGTATGCAAAATCATTTTTCGAATTCATCCCCGCAGTGCCAATATCGTCAACGGACACATTTTCCAGAGCCGCCAAAATACTTTCAACGCTCGGCATTACATACTGTCCTGACGGATTTCCTAAGGCCACAATTTTACAGGCACTTTGAACGGCATAATGCCATTCCGTATACCCGATTGCCCCTCGTATCTCCTGGACCGCATTAACAACTTCACCGTTACCCGACGCCTTTCGGGAGGTCTCTCCATCAATTTTCCAATCAGAGGTCGGGTGGTAGGCCGAATCACTGGCCGACAAATATCGATTCAGCAACACCGTTGTACCACTCATATCCGACCGTTCAACGAGGGTAATCGATAGATCCGGGAGTGTAAACTTTGGATTGAGTACCACAATGTCAGGATCATTCCACCGGGTAATCTCCCCTTTAAATATTCGCAATAACACGGAGGATGAGAGTTTGAGTAGTGGCACTTCCGGAATATTATACACAATTGCCACTCCTCCCAACGTGATTGGAAGGTCAACCCACTGATCGGACCCCACAAAATTGACGTCCTTGGCTCGAAAATCAGAAACTGCAAATTGGGAGCGCTTCCCGGACAAATCCGCCAACCCTGTAAAACTCCCGTTGGGTACATAATTGACCGTTACACCCGTTTCATATCGAAACCGATCAAACATTTTTTGCAAGAGTATGGCGGGAAAGGTGGCCCCAGATCCGTTGATTTCCGCGGCGGTTACCGACCCAACAGACGCCCACATAACCGCTACCGTAAGTATGGATACCAGTAATCGATTCATTATCAAAATCTCCTAAAATACATATTCTTAAATTGTGTGAGGGTCGCCTCGAGTTCCTCAATCGACTTCCGTAGGCGTTGATTCTCATTTTTTAATTGAGACACCTCGGACTGAAGTCGATCGACATCCTCATGAGTTGACATGATAACCTGAGCAAGTTCGTCATTTGAGAGTGACCGACCTCCTTGACTCGGCACAATCTGCTGATTTCTCACCACATACCCCGCGAACACAGGGTTCATTACCCCAAACACCCCAGCCATTACCACCCAAACTATTAATAGCCGCTTCATCGAATCCTCCAATTGAACAAAACTCAAAAATAGCCAAAAGGAATTATTTTGAACCTCACTATAAAACCGATCTTGTTGGTTTTACAACCGACAAAAAACCTTTATAATGCCGGCAAAATCTCAGATTATCGAGCTGGAGGACTAAATATGATCCCATCGGATCTAAAATACACCGAAGAACATGAATGGATTCGACTTGAAGGCGACAAAGCAATTGTGGGTATTACACAGCACGCTATTGACGAGTTAGGCGATATTGTTTTTGTAGACTTACCCGAAGTCGGTCGACAAATTGGCCAAATGGATGAGTTTGGTTCCGTTGAGTCGGTTAAAACCATTTCATCTCTTTATTTACCGCTTACCGGGGAAATTATCGAAGTAAATACGGACCTCCAAAAAAATCCCATGGCATTGAATGAGTCGCCTTACGATGATGGCTCCGCCGATGAATACAAATCATATTTAGAAACATTATAATTCCAGGAACGGGGTGGCCGCCAACGGCTACCCAGCCCGATGGGATATATACCCGACGATCCGAGCCAGATCATCGCGAATTGGAGACTTCTCAAATTTCTCTAAAAATGTGACACACCGTGATTCATACACGTCGACCAATTCAGCACATTGATCGACTGCCTTGGACGCCATGAATCGCTCAATCAGCCAAGGCAATTTTGCCCAGTCACGAGTCTCCATAATACGCCGTATCTCATGGTTGTCATCCGAACCGACTGAACGAAGCAACATGATCATCGGCAACGTAATTTCACCCAATAAAAAATCTTGAAATGCATCTTTATTTAGCTCATTTTCCTGACCGCTAAAATCCAACATATCATCAGAGACTTGGAAGAGCAGTCCTAACGAATTACCGAACTGGAATGCATCTCCAGATAACACCATGTCCCCACCCGCTAGTCGAACACCTCCCCATGCAGACAAGGCAAATAGCGCGGAGGTTTTCTTCTTTAACACCAACAAATACTCGGTAACGGTTAAGTCGAATCGATTTCTTGACATGACTTGATCAAGTTCCCCGACACACAATTGATCCACCGCCCGACTCACTCGCCGAATAGCGTCAATGTCACCGATCTGAGCAAGTAAATTTAACGACACTGAATACAGCAACACGCCGACAGGAATAGCGACTTCCGTTCCAAATTCTTTATAAAATGCAGGTCTCCCGTGGCGCAATTCAGCCGAATCGATGATATCGTCATGTATTAACGAGGCAGAATGAATTAATTCAATCGCTGCGGCAAGTTTGATCACGGGGTCGGGCAATTGCCGATCATACGGGTTAACGAGTCGATAGGCTAATGTCACAAGCATGGGTCGAAATCGTTTTCCGGGATGATCTAACAACGTCGTCAACGCGGAACGAATTGTCACTGAATACCGTAATGGAGTCAGAACGCGACGTATTTCGCGATCAATATGCCGCATATCATCATCCGTATACGAATTGGTTAGAGAAAGCACACAAATCCCCTCCTATAATTTAGAAATAATACGATCAACATCGACGTAATCTTCGATGAGCGATTGTATTTTTGCAATTTTTTGAGATTCTTCGGCGTGTATTTTGAATAACATGCGATTTATTTTAGTAGCAACGGAAAACGAATCCTCGTCCACCATCAAAATGGGAATATTCGAGGATCGAATAAGATTCATCATTTTCTCGTGGGGACGCAATCCAGCGGTAAAAATCATGGCCCCAACGTTGTAGCTCATTTCTGTCTCCAGCAAATTACCACACAAGGCGGTCATGACGAGTTCTTCCCGATTTCCAGGACAAATAAGCAATGTGTCACCTTGAAAATAATCTAAGGCATCATGGGGTCGCATGTCCCCTATAATAAAATTCCCAACATTGCGATTTAAATTGTCTTCCCCACTGAGCAATTCCGCTCCCAGCTCCTCATATAATTCGGCCACTGTGGGCCGAGTCAAAGAATTTACGTAAGGAATGACGCCTAACACATCGATACCTTGTCGTTCGAGACCCGCCCGCACAACGTGGCTTATCTTGTCGTATTTCTCCGGTTCGACCTTATTAATAATCACACCCGCAATTTCGACGCCGAGTAAATCAAAGCACGCCTTATTCAAAATTAATTCATCTATCGCGCGACCAATTCCACCGAGTGACACCAAAATAACTTTAGACCCCACTAACTGAGCAACATGCGCATTGGACATCTCAAATACCGACCCAACACCGGCGTGCCCGGTACCTTCGAACAACATAAAATCCTTGTGTTCGGATAACCGGTTATAGGCGGCCGTGATTTGATCTACTAATCCCTGGCGATTGGGTTGCTTTATATAATTTTCCGTAAATCCCTTAGACACAGCAATCGGGCTCATATCCAGCGGTTCATCGGTAAGTCCATACACATTACTGAACAACACCGCATCTTTATCTATTTTTTTACCATCAACGATTCGATATTGTTGCCCTACCGGTTTCATATAAGCGATATCCTGGAACCGCTTCCTAAATGCATTAAACAGGCCCAAGGACACCATTGTTTTCCCATCATTTTGGCGAGTTGCTGCAATAAATACTTTCTTCATAATGCCCTCATTTATTGGGGATCATCAGCCATCGTGTCGCCCGATTAGCCCCAATTTTCTGAATTAACTTGAATAGACCCCATGTTAACAGGAGAGTTACAAAAATTCTCATAAAAAAAATAATCCAAAACTCACCACCGATCATCACCATCAATATCGTATCTTCGATTAAACTATGACACATACTAACCAGCGACATCGCCATCAGCACATCTAATCGGCTTAATCGGCCGTTCGCTACTTCATCAACAATTAATCCACCTCCATAGGCTAAGCCAAGGGTCATGCCAACCACCACCAGTGGAGCCACCCCATCACTCATACCTAACGGACTTAACAGTGGTTTTAGACGTTTCTGCACCCAATTCATGGCCCCGACAATCTCTAAGACGCGCATGGCAAATATCAAGGCGGCCACAATACTACCAATGCTGAAATAATGGCATATTTCAGCAATAAGCCAGTCTTCAAAACCGGTCGATGAGGTTAAAGTCCACACAGCCGATGACCGACTTTGAAACACATCAAATATCTGACAAAAATGATGAATCATTGAACAAACAAAAAACGCAAATCCTATTCTCAAAAAAAACAAGTAGCGACGACGAAGACCCGCCAATCGACCAATATTTAATTCGACAATTAGCGCATGGGCGCTAAGCATAAACATTGTCAATACTGTCACCTGTTCGATACTCAACGGATCCCCGAGCACCTGAGAAAGGGCTAGGATTCCTCCATACAAACCCGTTAACATAGCGCTCACCAAAACAATACCATACGATCCAGGTAATCCGATGAGTGTTAAGAGCGGCGAAAAGAATAGAGAAATATATGACAATAACCCCAATTCCTGAACGACTTTAACAGCTATCGATACAGGAATCATTACCCTTAGTAACAACAGCCAGACCCTAAATGACCGACTGAGGAGCCGTCGACACTCCTGAACTACAACGACGGCACTCGGCTTAAGCATAACTCTTAATGAACGCAAAAGGCCGACATTTCTGCCGGCCACAATGGATTGATCTAGACTCGTACAGCCAATGCCTCTTTAACAGTTTCACCGATATTGGCGGGTGAATCGACCACTCGTATTCCACATTCTCGCATGATTTTCATTTTAGCCGCCGCCGACTCATCAGCCCCAGAGACAATCGCTCCAGCATGACCCATCCGCCGTCCTGGAGGTGCCGTTTGACCGGCGATAAACCCTACCACTGGCTTTTTGATATGGTCTCTAATATAGTGTGCCGCTTCTATTTCCATAGAACCACCAATTTCTCCGATCATAACGATAGCATCAGTCTCAGGATCCTCTTCAAACATTTGAACAAGATCTTTCATCTTCGTACCGATAATCGGGTCACCACCAATTCCAACACAAGTCGATTGGCCTAACCCAACACGAACCAGTTGATGCACGGCTTCATAGGTTAATGTTCCTGACTTGGAAATAACACCAACTCGCCCTTTGCGAGCAATAAATCCAGGCATAATTCCAACTTTAGCTTCATCCGGGGTCAACAATCCCGGACAATTTGGACCAATTAACCGTGAACTGGTCGTTTTTAAATATTCCGCTACTTTGACCATATCGGAAACAGGAATCCCTTCAGTTATGCACACAATGAGCTCGATGCCCGCCTCAGCGGCCTCCATAATTGCATCGGCTGCGAAGGCGGGAGGAACAAAAATAAGTGAGACATTTGCCCCCGTCTTAAGGCGCGCATCGACACAAGTATTAAATACTGGAACCCGGCCATCCAGAGCCGTTTGGCCACCTTTTCCAGGAGTCACTCCGCCCACCACATTCCCACCGTACTCAAAACACTGCCCGGCGTGAAATGATCCTTCCGACCCGGTGATTCCTTGAACGATAATTTTTGAATTTTTATTTACTAATATGGACATCCGAAACTCCCTAACGCGTTGCCGCCGCTACAACTTTCTGAGCAGCGTCTTCAATTGATCCAGCCGGAATAATATCTACGCCTGATGTAGCTAGTAACTCCCTAGCTAATTCAGCATTAGTTCCTTCAAGTCGTACCACGACAGGTACACTCAGACCTAATTCACTGACCGCCTGGATAATCCCATTGGCTACTCGATCGCACCGAACAATTCCACCGAATATATTTATCAAGACAGCTTTGACATTCGGATCGGACAAAATAATTCGAAATCCATTTTTAACGGTTTCGACATTTGCACCACCACCGACATCTAAAAAGTTGGCCGGTTGTCCGCCCTGAAGCTTAATGATGTCCATCGTCGCCATGGCTAACCCAGCGCCATTGACCATACAACCGACATTTCCTTCAAGCTTGATATAGTTGAGATTGAATTTCCCAGCCTCGACTTCCGTTGCATCCTCTTCGTGGACGTCACGCATTTCCTTGATCCTGGGATGACGATATAACGCATTATCGTCAAAGTTAAATTTACCATCGAGAGCCAGCAACTTGCCTTGCTCAGTGACAACCAGCGGATTAATTTCAGCGATCGATGCATCCGTGGCGATGTAGCAGGTGACTAAGTTGGTCAACAACTTCACAGCTTGTTTGAATTGTTCGCCCTCAAAGCCAAGAGCGAATGCAATTTTTCGAGCTTGAAACGGCTGTAGTCCATCGGAATCAATTGTTTCACGAATAATTTTTTCGGGAGAATGTGCCGCAACCTCCTCGATTTCAACCCCACCCTCTGTGGACGCCATAATGACGTTCTTACCCGTCGCTCGATCTAGGGTAATCGCAACATAATACTCTTTTGCAATGTCGATGGCTTCAGCAACCATGACTTTCCGAACCAGTTGCCCCTCTGGGGTGGTTTGATGAGTAATTAATTGCATACCCAAAATTGAATTGATGTTTTCGAGAGCTTTCTCGGCGGTTGGAGAAAACTTAACTCCCCCACCTTTGCCCCGACCACCCGCATGGATTTGCGCTTTGATAACAAATTGAGATGCATTAAATTCTTTACTTACCTGATCAATTGCTGCCCTACCCTCAGATTTGGATTCTATGACAATACCGTCTTGGACGGGAATGCCATATTCTTTTAAGATCGATTTGGCCTGATATTCATGTATTTTCATAGCAGAAAGAGTGTACACATTAGTCAGTGTGACGTAAAGTTCGGGGATGAACACGTCAGTCATCACTGGAATTGTATGTGATGCAAAGCCGATTTTCGAAAATGATAAACGGGTCCACCTGTTTTCCCGGGACTTGGGTCGGATCACAGCGATTGCAAAATACGCCGTCAGAAGTTCAAAACGATTCGGAGGAAGACTGGAACCCACTACCGTTATTGAAGCCCATGTCAATCGGAAGCCGACGATGTGGGCGATGACGGATGCATCAGTTTCAGAATCATTTTTAAATATCCGCACATCATTTAATCAAATAACTCTATCCATGTACTTCTTAAATTTAGCCCGAAAAATAACGGTCGATTATCAACCGCATCCAGCACTTTTCGATTTACTCATTAAATATTTGAGAATACTCGATGGGTGCCCACCCAATCTCACTGATATCCGTCACGACTTTGAGACCGAATTGCTGATCGTTGAAGGCATTATCGATGGTCCAATTGCGCCTCAACAATTTATGGATAAATTTAGCCGCTATACTGGCGGAATGATAGCACCCCCGATCTTTATTTAGACCCTGCCAATCGAGTAACTAGGTAACCCATACCTTTGTGAATATACCGTTACATCGGATCTGATTGCCCAAGTCGAGAGTAAGGCATGTTGAGATCGGCGATCGGAATTTCGGGCGGCACTCAAGGTCGGTGGGGAAGAAATATGACGCAGCTATTGGCGTCGTCAGTAGCCCATAACTCAATGACCTCTCATGCTCGACGACTCGCCGAAGGTTTAATCGCCATGTAGTCAGCTACAGTCAACCCATACCCATCGTGGGTATCTAAAATAGCTTGCCTCGCACCAGTGGGGAGTTTCTCTAGAAGTCCCGAGAACGATTGAGGAGAATTCTGCGCCAAGTGATGGGCAACAGTAGTTCCAGACGAATCGGAAAAACACAGGGTGGAATTGATAAACCATTCCGATTTGTTACCGATATTTTTTAAAAATGCATCCGAATCAAAGTATACCAACCAGGCCGCAATGGACTTTCCCGATGCGTCCGCAATTTTAAAAACTTGGTAAAGAGTGGGTTCGTCGATCGCCAAAAAAATTGTCTGAATAGCCGGCAAGTTATGTTGAAGTAGTTGAAAAGCAACACTAAACCCGTCATTGGTTTCCAATGCCAATATCTCTCGAACGGTGTGGGCCTGTTGCCCCTCTAGTATTTCAGCTAGGGTTGTCCCTTTTTTCACTAACGAATGCGCCATTCGACCACCTTGGGAATTTCGACTCGATAATACATGGGTCACAAATTCAGATGACTTCCCTCCTAAAATCGTTTTCAATGAACTGGGATCAGCATCGCCAAGCAACTGCATGACATTGAAAAACCCATTTGATTCGCTCAATATACGTGCAATAAATCGTTCCGATTTTCCCTTGAAAATTTCAGCTAAGGCCGAGCTATCATATCGGGCAAGGCTGTGCGCCACCGAATGATTATCTAAACCCTTTGCGGTCAACACAGTGCGTACAAATTTAGGAGGCTTATCGGCCATCAGGTGAACTAACGTCGGCGCATTCGCTTGTGACAACCAGTTGGCGATACACGTCGCACCATAGGGTTTAGCCAATATGTCGGGGTGCGAATCCAACGCCGTCGAATAAATTGCAATCATACATTCAGTGGTTGACGGGGTTGTCAGCGCATCGTCCGAAATAACGGTTGAGGAATGGCTTAATAATTGCTTCACTATTTCACAGTTACCCTCAATCATCGCTAACTGTAAAACGGTCAATCGTGAACTCGGAATCTGGGCATTTGGATTAGCTCCATTTTTTAGCAAAACGGCGACACACTCTTTGGATTTTGCATGACAAATAGACAATATTAATGGGGTTTGGCCCGCCGAATTACTCGCATTTATCACCAATCGATGGCTAATATCAAGATCCGAACACAGGTCGAGAAGGGTGTCCACAGCCAACGGATTGCCGCTCATCGCGGCTCTCATCATCGCAGTATGCCCGCCGACATCGCAGGCCAAAATCATCCGCGGGGCAGTCTCTCCGGATATTCGTGAAACGTACCGAATCATTTCCGGATTTCCAGACTCTCCCGCAAGAGCCATCAACGACGGCGTGGTGGTGGATCCAGCAGATTCGGCAATAAAACGTAGCCAACCCGACTGACTTCCGGAATCCCAAAGGTGCTGAGAAATTTTGGTATTGCCACCCAAGACGGCATAATCAATCAGAGTCAGATTAGCAGTATCGCGCTGCTCCCAATGACGATCAGTAGTCGTGAGTTTAGAGGTAAGCCACTCAAAAACGTCGTGCCTTCCAGATAATGCAACCATCCTCAATACGCCATGTCCTCCAATGTCCGAATGAATGGCATCCAAGTCGAATTCGGCAAAGAGGGGGTCTAATTCAGGGAGTGATTTAACTTTAAACACCGATTCAATTACGTTTATTTTAGCTTGGAGTGACGGTGTCATCCGATGGGGATCACTCCTCAAAAACGGTAACAATTCACGCAACTCACCAAACGTAGGTAGTGACCTTCCATTGCCCCCGCAAAACGCAATATACCCATCAATTAACCAATCAGGATTGGAAAAACGTGTTTGAATTTGAACAGAATTAGCCTGAATACGATCGGCCAATCCCGCCACATAGGGGTCGAGAATAGGTCGAGGAACCGATGCCTGGTTCCCATTAAACACTAACTGCATTACAAGGTTTAAATGGTGGACGTCACTCACAAATGGCATCGGAATTGATATTTCAGTTAATAATTGTTGAAGTTTACACGTTACCAACGATTGAAAAAAATGCTGCTCCTGAAGCTGTTCAAGTCGGTTAACATGGGCGGGTGCCACTACCATCCGATTTATAAAACCGGCACAAAATTCCATCGAACGAAGATCTACCCCGACCGAACAGGATTGTTCAATATCGTTTCTCCAGTTTCTAACATACTCGGAACATTCAAGTACGCTATCGTGTGAGACAGTCGATAGATCAGTCTGAGTTAGACTACCTAATGCCTCATGAATTCGAGATAACGCGCCTGTCCAACGAATCTGTGTTTCGTCATCGGTTAGAGAGGCCATTCGGCCAATATGATCTAAAATGCCACGCAACTGAATTCGAATCGCTTCCGGCAATCGGTCTAACACTCGATTACAGTCGGAACTGGAAAGTGGGGGATTAGGTATCAAATACTCTAAAACGGAGGCATCGACGCACAGTCCTAACACATTGCTCGCAATTGCTATCCACTGATCATTAACTGAGGACTTTTTCGACTCCGCATCCAGCGCTTGGTATAAAATAGACACATTTTGCCGGGCAACGGAATTAAGTTCCGCTACATCTAAAACTATCGACTGATCATTAATTGCCAGCAGCATCTCCCCGAAATTACCCCTCAACGCGCCAATAAGTAATGAGTTCATCATCTCTGACGTTTTGATTTGCCGCTCGTGAGTTAGTTTAATTTCTAATTCCCGACGTTTTGTCAGTAACGCCTCGACTTGACCGTCGATCGACCCTGTCGGAAAGTCAATATTCCAAATTTCTTCCGTCAGGCGTGAGATGGTGGAACGGTCGGTCAGGTCGGCCTTGATCAAGGTGTCGACGTGATTCAACGCATCGTACTTTTTATCTAACATTTCGATTGTAGTATCGGAATTTGGACGGATTATATAGGTCAACGAGATCAGCAGCGAAATAGTATGTAACGCCTGAGCTTTTAATTCGCTGTAGTGCCGCATGCCTGGCATCGGACCCGAATGGTCAATTCCACACAGTCCAAGAAACGCCTGAAGCTTAATCCCCACATCCGGAGAAATTGTTTCAGGGTACGTATTAATTTCATTTCGGAATAATTTAAGATAGCTGGATGCGGCCTGAATTATTTTAAGCTTCTGTCTAAATTGGCCTACCAATCGGGTGTAATCCGACCGAAATGGGACGGTGGATCCATGACGCACCGAAACAATTTTATACTGGGACACAGCGATTACGGTGTTCAGTAACTAGTGATTTTTTGCACAACAGCATTGGAATATAATAACTAGGTGCGGGGATATTCACAAAAGCATCATTAATATCGCGTAGTTGGGACCGCGAAAAAGGCCCCATGATACGCATTTGGAGTGAAAAACCGGAGGCGTATCGGCGCTGTGTTGAGAATTTCGACCACAAAACAACCCCGTAACTCGCCGATTTGCAGAGATCCAGGCCCAGTGTCGGCCAGGCCTAACTTATTTTCGAAACCGCCCTATTCTCTTCGTTAAAATAAATCATCAGTTGATTTTTTTCTTCTCTGCACCGATTATGAATCGGTATTTTTTTGGTTAGGACAACCCGGCATGGAAACGAATGAATTAGTAGAGCTCGAACAAATCCAGGCGGTATTAGAAGATCTAATTCAGCAGCGACATTGGACGGGGTTGAAACATTACTGTATTGAATTGGATTCGGTTGTACTAGCTGATTCACTTCGACATATATCAACACAAGACCAAGCCCTTATTTTTAGACTTTTGCCTCGAGATTTTGGGATTACGACATTCGAATATCTCGATATTGATTCCCAAACGAAACTTATCAAAGGTCTTGGTCAATCCCAGGTAGCAGCACTATTAAACGAGATGTCACCCGACGATCGTACGGCGTTACTCGAAGACCTTCCGGGCCCGGTGGTAAAACAATTGGTCGATCTTCTATCTCCAACGGAACGTCAAATCGCCCAAACACTGCTGGGATATCCCGAAAATAGTGTCGGCCGGGTAATGACGCCGGACTACATTACGGTTCGACCCGAATGGACAATCGTGCAATCACTCGACTATATCCGGACACATGGTCACGATAAAGAATCTTTAGACGTGATCTATGTGGTCGATGAGTTGGGAAAATTAGTTGATGATATCCGGATTAATCAGGTGCTCACCGTGCCAGTAACGACATTTATTAGTGACTTAATGAACGATTCGTTTGTCGCATTAATTGTCACCGATGACAAAGAAGATGCTGCTACCAAATTTAGACGCTACGATCGGACATCCTTACCCGTCTGCGATTCGGATGGATTTTTAGTTGGAATTGTGACGGCCGATGACGTCATCGACATTGTGGCAGAAACGGATACACGGGATATTCAGCAACTCGGAGGAGTCGAAGCGTTGGATGATCCATACATGCAAACACCGTTTTGGGTCATGCTCCAGAAACGAGCGCGCTGGTTAATCGTATTGTTTATTGGAGAAATGTTGACCGCCACCGCCATGGGATTTTTCCAACACGAAATATCAAAAGCCGTCGTTCTAGCACTCTTTATTCCATTGATAATTTCGAGTGGTGGCAATTCCGGGTCACAAGCCTCGACGCTAATTGTTCGCGCTATGGCTCTTGGCGAACTCAAAAATGCCGATTGGACAAAAGTATTAAAACGAGAATTATTATCTGGACTTGCATTAGGTAGTATTCTGGGGGTAATTGGCTTTACCCGAGTCGTATTTGTCTCGGGATTTACTAAGCTGTATGGACCTCATTGGTTGGAAATTGCCATAACTGTCGGGGCAGCACTCCTGGGTGTTGTCACATGGGGAACAATTTCAGGTAGTATGTTGCCATTCATTCTGCGAAAATTTAATGCGGATCCAGCATCGTCATCGGCCCCATTTGTTGCCACAATCGTCGACGTAACGGGCTTAATTATTTATTTTTCAGTAGCGGCCATTATTTTGCACGGCACATTGCTTTAACTCACTGCATATATACCAATTTGATTTCAAGTTGCGGGCAAAAGCCGCTTAAATTCGGCAACCGCCTGACGTAGTCCAACAAAAATTGATCGAGAAATTATACTGTGCCCGATGTTTAACTCGCTGATGTCACTGATAGCCGCGACTGGCGCCAGATTACCTAATTTTAACCCGTGCCCTGCATTGACAATCAGCCCCATCATTTTAGCATAACTTGCTGCCGCTTTTATCTCGGCTAATTCCAGACGTGGCGTCGAGGACACGGAATACGCGCCAGTGTGAAGCTCGACGAGAATCGCACCCGTACGGTGGGCGGCCTGAACTTGAGCAATCTGAGGATCAATAAACAACGAGACATCAATACCGTTAGACTGAAGGCGATCTACACTGGCACTAATGCGTGCCTCATTTCGTATTACATCAAGACCGCCCTCAGTGGTCAGTTCCTCACGTCGCTCCGGAACTAAACATACATAATTCGGTTTACATCGTAACGCTATCTCAATCATTTCGTCTGATGCGGCCATTTCTAGATTTAATCGTGGAACCAGTTCACGAATGGTTTCAACGTCAATGTCCTGTATATGCCGACGATCCTCACGAAGATGAATCGTGATCCCATCTGCTCCGCCGGACAATGCCTCAATGGCCGCTGAACCCAAATCGGGGTCATCCTCCCGGCGCTGTTGCCGCAAGGTCGCCACATGGTCAATATTAACTCCGAGTAACATATAAATATTTATCCGTATACCACTCGACCGTGGTTCGTAACCCATCCGCAAATGATGTCACAGGTCGCCATCCCAATTCGGTTTCAATTTTGGAGGGGTCGATTGCATACCGCAAGTCATGCCCAGGTCGATCAGACACAAATGTGATTAGTTCGTCGTATTTTTTCCCATCAACTCGGGGCCTGTAAATATCCAATATCTGACAAATGGTTTGAGCGATAGTAATGTTGTTCCACTCATTTCGAGTTCCGATCAAATACGTCTGGCCAAGGCGTCCATCGGTTAGCACTCGGTGGATACCTGAACAATGATCCCCAACAAACAGCCAATCTCGGATATTTTCCCCGGTCCCGTATATTGGGATCGGGTGTTCGTTTAAAGCCGATCGGATAATGGTTGGAATTAGTTTTTCATCATGCTGATGAGGGCCATAATTATTCGAACAATTAGTCGTGACCACCGGCAACCCAAACGTATGAAAATAACTTCTAACCAAAAAATCAGCACCGGCTTTGGTAGCCGAATACGGGGAGTTGGGGGCATACGGCGTGTCTTCGTTAAATACTCCCTCATTCCCTAAAGTACCAAACACCTCATCGGTCGACACGTGAACAAATCGGCTCGATTCGTAACCGGCTCGACACACAAAGGGTGATTCCATCCATCGGTGACGAGCCGCTTCTAACAAAGTCTGGGTACCTACAACGTTGGTTCGAACAAATAAACTTGGATCCGAAACGGAGTTATCCACATGTGATTCAGCCGCAAAATGGACAACACGCCGGACATCCCATTCAGAAAACACCCGGCCAACTAATTCGGTATCGGAAATATCACCCCTGACGAGTGTGATCTGTGATTGAACAGGGGCTAGATAATCAATCGATGCCGCGTAGGTCATAACATCCAAAATAACAAAACGATCATTGGGATATGTTTCACACATTTGGCGAACAAAATGAGATCCAATAAACCCCGCCCCGCCCGTAATTAATATTGTCACGATCCGGCTCCTATACGAAATAGGTATTGCCCATAGTCTGTTTTATCGAGTTCCTTTGCCAGCCCTAACAGCTGAGATTGACTAATCCAACCGGCTCGATAGGCAATTTCTTCCAAGCACGCAATTTTCAAATTTTGTTGATTTTCTACCGCAGCAACATAGTGCGAGGCATCCATTAGGCTCTGGTGAGTTCCAGTATCAAGCCACGCAAACCCACGACCCAGTAACTCCACTCGAAGTTGACGATCCTTAAGATACGACGCGTTTAAATCAGTTATTTCCAGTTCACCGCGAGCTGAAGGTGTCAATTGTTTCACACGGTCGACAACCGTTGGATCATAAAAGTATAAGCCTGTCACGGCATAAGATGATCTGGGGGCAATCGGTTTTTCTTCGATACTCAATACATTTCTATTCTCATCGAATTCAACAACACCAAATCGTTCTGGATCTTTAACGAAATATGAGAATATCGTTGCACCCTGATTTTTCAGGGTCGAGGACCGCAATAATTGAACAAAACCGCTGCCATAAAAAATATTATCCCCCAATACAAGCGCAACGTTCGAATCAGCAATTAGGTCCTCCGCCACCATAAAGGCCTGGGCAATGCCACCTGGGGTAGGTTGAACCACGTAATCGACTGTGATCCCCCATTGGGCCCCATCTCCAAGCAAATTTTTGAATCGATCTTGGTCATTCGGAGTTGTAATTACAATAATGTCCCGAATACCGGCCAACATCAGAACCGAAAGGGGGTAGTACACCATCGGTTTATCATGAACGGGTAGCAATTGTTTTGATGTAGCACGTGTAATCGGATACAAGCGTGTTCCAGTTCCACCGGCTAAAACGATACCTTTCCAGTTCACGCTATCGCCCCTCGCTATTTTCGATATAATTGATCTTCAATATATCCGCAGATCGCATGACCAATTAATATATGTGATTCTTGAATGCGCGGAGTTGACCCTGACGGAACCTGAATACACGGACAAATTGTCGCCAATTTTCCGCCGGTATACCCTGTGAATCCGAATACCGTCACATTTTTTTCGATAGCGACGGTTACTGCTGACAAGATATTGGGGCTATTTCCACTCGTGGAAATAGCTAAAAACACATCCCCCTCCTGGCCTAGAGCACTTAATTCGCGGGCATATACGTCTTCGAAACCATAATCATTACCAATAGCGGACATCGATGAGCTGTTAACCCCTAACACAATCGCCGGTAAAGATGGTCTTTCGAGCAAAAACCGACCAGTTAATTCAGCCGCCAAGTGCTGGGCATCTGCAAAACTTCCACCATTCCCTGCAAAAATAATTTTTTTTCCATTGCGAAGTGCATCAGTACAGGCTTGAGCGGCCTGATAAATCAACCCCATCAACTCGACGTCATTCATAATATTCTGTTTAACGGCTATGGATTCATTGAAAAAGCGCTCGATCATTGTAATCCTCCTAGACTTTTCTTAAATGATTCTACTGTATTTTTCATCAGCATGGCGATCGTCATTGGCCCAACACCTCCCGGAACAGGTGTTATCGCAGACGCATTCTTTTTAACCATGGCATAATTCACATCACCGACTATTCGGTATCCATTCTTAGCATTTGGATCATCCACGCGGTTGATTCCAACGTCGACCACGACCGCTCCAGGCTTCACCATTTCAGCGGTCAAAAATTCAGGAACTCCTATCGCCGCTACAACCACATCTGCCCGCGCCGTTAATTCTCTAACATTCTCCGACTTCGAGTGACAAATAGTTACAGTGGCATCGGCACCGGGCCCGCGTTGAATTAATAACGACGCCAACGGTTTGCCAACAATATTTGATCGACCAACAATTACAACATGTTTCCCGGCAACATCGATATCATAGTAGCGGAGAAGCTCAAGTACACCGTAAGGGGTACACGACTTAAATCCAGATATTCCCTGTAACACTCGACCGACATTAACTGGATGGAAGCCGTCCACATCTTTTTCGGGGGAAATTAGTTCGACAATTTTCTGTTCATCGAAGCCGTTGGGCAACGGCAACTGAACCAAAATCCCATGGATTTCAGGGTCGTTATTAAGGTGACGGATTAATTCACACAACTCCCCCTCACTTGCCGTCGCAGGAAGTCGGTAATCATAGGAATTGATCCCTATTTTCTGGCATGCTTTTTTCTTTGATTCGACATAAAATTTCGATGCGGGATTGTCCCCAACTAAAACAACCGCCAACCCGGGGTCCCGACCAGTAGAAAGCAACAAAGCCCGGATCTCGCTACATAGTCCCGACAGAACCGATTCACTCACTACTTTACCATCTAAAATCTTGCAACTCACATAATTTCCTTAAAAAAGTTTTTGAAATTTTTGATAAAAAAAAACCGATAACTATATGCAGAGGTAAAAACCTAAAGATAATCCCGAATTATTAACGGATTATTCAGCAACAACAACACTCTCGCAACACTATTTAAACACATGAAACGGATCCTTGTCCCCGATAAAAGCGAAGGTTATAATTACACTTTGCCCCAAAATCCAAGTTAGGAGAAATCACAATGGAGTTTGATGAAGCGGATGCACGAACCAAGCTGAATCAACTGAAAGAAATTGGCGAGGAGTCAGGGTTCCTCTCTCCCGACGATATCCTTTCAACATTTGACCGGCCGGAATCAATAATGGACGACATGGAAGAAATTCTTGATTCAAATGTCGACACCTCGGACACTAACGGGTCAGAAGAGGAAGTTCCAAAAGAAACTACCGTAGCCACGGAAATAGACAAATCGCTGGACCTCGACGATTCTGTAAAAATGTACTTACGTGAAATTGGAACAATAAACTTACTCACTCAAGAAGAAGAAATTGAATTGGCTAAAGCCGTAGCCGCCGGCGACGACGAAGCCAAACAGCGATTGATCAACGCGAATCTGAGACTTGTTGTATCCATCGCAAAAAAATATACGGGTCAAGGGCTACTCTTTCTTGATTTGATTCAAGAAGGGAATACTGGGCTTATCAGAGCCGCAGAAAAATTTGACTACACCAAAGGGTTCAAATTTTCGACCTATGCAACATGGTGGATCAAGCAAGGTATCACCAGAGCAATTGCAGATCAAAGCCGAACAATTAGAGTACCCGTTCACATGGTTGAGACGATTTACAAAGTTAAAAAAGTATCACGAATGTTGATGCAAGAATTGGGCCGCAAGCCAAGCGATGAGGAAGTTTCAGAACGCACCGATATTCCGCTTGAAAACATTGTCGCAATTCGAAAATATTCCCAAATTCCTCTGTCTTTAGAAATGCCGATCGGAGATGAGGATTCATCTCAGCTAGGGGATTTTATCGAAGATAAAAATTTAGAAGCTCCTGAATCAGTAACGATGAGGAATATTTTAAGGGAAGAATTACTTAACGCGATGGATATTCTTACTGAACGAGAGCAAATGATACTAAAACTACGTTTCGGATTTGACGATGGCCGACCACGCACCCTCGAAGAGGTTGGACGGGTATACAACGTGACCCGTGAACGCATCCGTCAGATTGAAGAGAAAGCTTTAAGAAAGTTACGCCATCCGACTCGTAGAGGCCGATTAGACTCCTTCCGAAAATCGGCATCGTAAAATTTTAGGGTGTGGCTCTCGCCAAAAGCCCACACCCTAAAATTACTAAATAAGAGAGATACTTCCGGAACTAACCTTGAGGATATTTCTGCGTCGAAAAATCGTCCAAGGTCTCTCGGATCGTCGTGGCAAAGTTATTACTTGAATCTGAGTACAGTATCGATCGAGACATACTAACAATAGATACCATATCGGGATTAGAGATAGTCGATATCACATCGCCATAGGCGCCCCCCTGTGTCCCAACGCCAGGAATCAAACATGGTAAGCCACCGGAGCACTCCGTAATCTGTCTTATTTCGGAATGAGTGGCACCAACCACTAACCCAACGTTACCGTATGTTGAATTCCACCGAGTCGCTTCTCTGACAACATGTTGCCACAACGGAGCGCCATCCTGCATCAAGCGTTTTTCAAACGTATTAGAGCCTGGATTTGACGTCAAGGCAAGGACAAATGTTAATTTATTCTCATAAGCGAAAAAAGGATCGACGCTATCACAGCCCATATACGGGTGAACGGTTGTCGCATCAGCCCCAAGCTCATCGAAAATAAACTTGGCTTGCATCCGAGACGTATTCCCGATATCTCCCCTCTTTGCATCAATAATCCAAGGGGTATCACTCGGGCATTTGCTTCTCAACCGCAACAGAAGATTCAAACCGGGAATACCCATCGCTTCAAAAAATGAGATATTCGGTTTAAATGCAACACATCGACCATGAGAGGCCTTGATAACCTCCGATAAAAACAGACCCACCCCCTCCACATCTCGAGAGAAACAACTGGGCATTTTATCGATGTCGGGGTCGAGTCCGACACATACATGGGTATTAAATCTACTTTGATTTAGCAGCAGTTGATCAACGACTGGATGAGGCAAGTAGTTGGGTCCGATTAAACAAGGCAACGGGTTCAACGCCTGCGTTCTTAATATTCTCAAACGCGCCCTCTTCCCGATTGATGACTCCAATAATGTGACTAACAACCACACCTTCAGATTTCAAGATTTCAAAGGCCTTCAAGGCGGCACCGCCAGTAGTAAGAATATCCTCAACGATAACCATTCTCTGGCCCTTGGAATACACACCTTCTATCATCCGCTGGGTCCCATACTCTTTCGATTGTTTTCGAACGATTACAAAAGGTTTTCCGACAGTAACCGACAAGACAGCAGCAATTGAGACAGCTCCCAACTCCGGGGCCGCAATACAATCAAATTCGTGAGAGGGGGGGAGCAAAGTAGACAAGTGGCGGGCTATCGACAATAAAATATCAGGTTGGGTTTCAAACCGGTACTTATCAATATAATAATTAGTAGCTTTCCCAGCACGAGTAACAAATTCACCTTCTAAATAAGCAACCGATTTGAGAGCATCTAGAAGGTGAATTTGATCCATTGAATTATTTTCGACCTGGAGAAGTTTCGTCTTCCACTTTACCTTTTGCGGTAACCGATACAACAATGGCATTCAATTCCGACTTTATAACGAAGTTTTCATTGGCTAGATCTTTGACTTTAATCACTTGATTTACACCAAGCCCCGACAAATCAACAGGAATAAACTCAGGCGTCTTAGTTGGGGATACTTCAATAATAATGCTGGATATACTTTGCATCATCATCCCACCTAGCTTGACTCCTGGAGCTGAACCAATAAGCTTTAATGGAACCCGCACTTTCACTCGACTCTCATCGGTAATGCGCAAAAAATCAACATGTTCGATCGCAAGTGACAAGGGATTCCGATCCACCCGGTATGATATAACAGTCTCACTAGAATTATCACCACCGATTTGCAACGTTATTGGGGTATTTTTCCCCAATTTACCTCGGTAAATGCGAATAAGATCGCGGGAACTGACGATAACCGATCGCGCCTCCCCGGAATTTCCATAAACAGTAGCTGGAACACGTCCATCTTTTCGAAGTGCTTTGGCATTGTTTTTACCTAAAGCTGTTCTAGATTCAGCAATAATTACTTCAGTTTGCATAATTTAAGGGTCTCCCTAGACAGTAAATAGGCTCGAGAGTATACCGCATATGTTAAAAATTAGAAAGTCATTAAGTAGTCGAAGCACTCGGGCACAAATGGCGAATCGCACACACCTGACATTTTGGGGACCTTGCCGGGCAAACAGCACGTGCATGCACTATTAATTGAGTCGAAAATGGCGTCCATAGTTCGGGCGGCCATAATTCCATTAGGTCTCGTTCAATTCCAATCGCTTCGGACCGTTTGGAAAACCCTAATCTCCTCGATAGTCGATTGACATGGGTATCTACCGTAATACCTGGGACGCCAAACGCCTGACCCAAGACAACATTAGCCGTTTTTCGACCAACACCAGGCAGAGAGACCAACGACTCAAGATCACAGGGCACCTGTCCAGAAAACTGTTCTGTCAACTTCAACGCCATTGCCACCAGATGGTTAGCTTTTGTCTTATAATAAGTGACGGATCGAATCAATTGTTCGACATGATCAGGATCAGCAGCCGCTAAAGACTCCGCTGTCGGAAACGTATCAAAAAGATCAGGAGTCACCCGGTTAATTCTTTCATCAGTACACTGTGCCGATAATATTACAGCAACTAACAATTGAAACGGGGACCCATGATTCAAAAAGGTTGTTACGTTTGGATAGTGTCTCACCAGAATATCGAAGACCTGTTGAGCCCGAACGCGTCGTTTAAGATGTGATTCGTTTCGATATTGTTTAAGCACTAGATCCCCGATCAACCGGAAGATACATCGCAAACGTTGTTCCGTCCGCCGATGTATCGTGTATTTTTATTACCCCATTGTGGGCATCAAGTACACGTTTTACAAAATACAGCCCCAAGCCAACGTTCGAAGATCCAGGGGCAGACGTCGTAACTCCTTCATTAAATAATGAATTATGAATCTCAGGTGAAATCCCACTACCAAAATCGCGGACGTATATCACTACCCATTCGGGTTCAAGAGTTACCCGAACTTCGATTACGGAATTATCCGGAGAAAATCGAATGGCGTTCACCAAAAGGTTAATCAAAGCCTGAGAAATATACGCTGCGGCACCTTTAACAACTGGAATATCATCCGGAATAAATTGGTCAATTCGTATCTGACGTATGAAGCCTTCATTTTCAACAAGTCCCAACACCTGGCCGATCAATTTTTTCAAATCGATCGGCGAATCCATCCAAACTATCGAGCCAGAGTCCGCCAACAAAGTTTTCGTCAAATCACTCAAATGCCGAGTATGCGACAGTACTTTTTCGACGTCGGCGTGAACCGAGGGAGTTAGCGAATTATCCGTGAGAATCAACGAACAAATTGCGCGTATCGACGTCAGCGGACTTTTTACTTCATGAACAATACCTCGGATAATGGCCCCCAATACAGCTTGCTGCGTGAGTGACTGAATCACATTCGCCGATTTTTGAAGTTCATTTACAGCATCAGAGAGTGACGCGTTGGTATTCGAAAGTTGAGTATTGGACAACCTCAAATCATTAAGTGCGACTTCGAGTGAATGTGCAATTCTATGGTTTGCGTTATAATAAAATCGAACACTGAATACTAACATTACAAAGGTAACGACGGTAATAGTTCCACGAATCAGCCACAAATAGTCAGATGTCAACGGTATCACCCCTGTGTGACCATAGTATCCTAAGACATTACTAACCAAGGTCAAACACACCGGTAGAAAAAAACCAAAATATAACTCCAATTTTTCATGTGGTTTGAACAGTACGAACGGAATAATCACCAATGAAAAAAAAATAAAATTAATCCCAGACTGATACCCCAGCATCGTGTCGTAAAATAACAACGCCAAGTTTGACACCATCACTAAGTTCCATTTCGAAAAATAATGCAACCGAAACGAGTTAAATACGATCGCCATCAAAAATCCAACAACGAACGGAACCACAGACACGGCCATCCAACGAAGTCCCAACCAATAAAAAATAAAAAAATACGGAATGGCAACAACCGAAAACATTAGCGACACTTGATTTATCAGCACGATTTGACGCTTAAAATCGTACGGATAATCATGGGAAACACCAGAGTTTACGATGGATGATAAAATCGGAACTCTATCGATCGTATTCATAGCAAACCATAACGTAAATTTTATCGAGGCCGATCACGATTTTTTTTGTTGTGAACCTAAATCCTACTCCGGGCGATATCGGCCAGTTTCTTTAGACCACTCTAAATTACCGATCATCAAATCAATTGCGTACTGAATGGCCTTGCGCTGAGGCGTATCTTGATGGTTACGTGGATCCGAAAAATAGGAATTATACAATATCACAAAATCGGCCACAGCTTGGTTGACCCGAGTCACTGTGGATTGGATGGCTTTACCCAAGTCCCGAGTACTCTCGACCTGCCAGTGATACTCAACCAGCACCATATTCTCCCTGGTGTCTTCTTGAATTTCATTGGCAAGCGAAAAAAGGTCATTGACGTAAGACACATGGCGATTACAGTTATGAATCATACCCGTAAATTCTTCATCAATACGAACTTTAGGTTCAAGCGATATTCCGTTGACTAGCCAAATCAACTCTAACACATCCACAACCGCACTGGTTTTAGCACGCATGGTGGCATACCCCTCCGGAGAGCGCCAGATTCCAGAAGATCTAAATTTAGTTTCGGCACAAATAGCGCTAAGATACTCATTGTAACGAAACAAAAAGGGTTCGCCCCCCCCAGCCCGCCCCGAAATTTTAGTGTTAACCCTAGCCCCAATGCCTTGATTGAGTTCCGACAGAGCACGGACATACGGATGTATCTCACCGCCATCAGAGCCACCGCCAGTTAAACCGTTTACGAGGCTTTGGTAGAGGGCATCCGTGACCATTCGAGGATCTAAAGTTTCCCCCGAACGAATCATCATTGTTGGTTCATCAAAAAAATTATCAAGCATAAACAAATGTGCCACATGATCGACAACCAATTCGATTGCAGGTTCAGAATCATTTGGGCATGTGTACCCGACCAAGTGCGCGAACAGTGAGCGTTCAAACCGTTTCTCAGATCGCGTCGGCTTTCCGTCCTCTGCTCGTTCGCCTAGCACCCCTGAGCCTCTAAATCGATCTAAGACGTTCGCCTGAATACGGTCGATGCTGGACGGTAGCGCCTTGGCAGCAAATCGGTCATCGGCCGGCCACTCAAACACAACAGGGAATGGGTCATATCCAGGAATATTGAGGCTCGAGGGAAGTAACATCCGATCAGCCCCTATTTCAGTAATGGATACAGGTGAATACGACGGCGATAAAGATACAATTTTACGCATGGTTATGTTCATCAACTTTCTAATTTAATTGGGCTAAACGGAGATGGATGGTAATTTAGGATGATTATAGCAGTGCAGATTCAAAATCTCAAAACAAAATGTCAACAAAACAAAGTGCTCAGGAATTAATTTCAACTCCGACTGGACAATGGTCGGATCCAAGTATGTGTGAAGCAATAGTCGCACCGGTGACCATCGGTAGGGCATCTGCATTGCAAAAAATATAATCAATTCGCCAACCCACATTTCTTTGCCGGGCACCCGATCTGTAAGTCCACCACGAATAGTGATTCGGATTATTATTAAACCACCTGAACGTATCAACGTAACCCATCGACAAGATCCGATCGATCCATTCTCGTTCAATCGACAAAAAACCGGAAACATCCATATTATCTTTGGGGCGAGCCAGATCAATTTCCCGATGAGCCGTATTAAAATCTCCAGCGATAAATACATGGCGACCGGTCGATACAATACGATTTACGTGATCAAAAAATTCGGAATAGAAATCTAATTTATAGGTCAACCGCTCCCCACTCATCTGCCCATTTGGAAAATACACGGAAAAAAATATAAAATCACCAAAATCGGCTGAAATTACCCGACCCTCGTCATCAAATCGGGTAACACCAAATCCCTCAGTCACGGAAAGTGGTTTAAGACGGGTAAAAATTGCCACCCCACTGTATCCTCGTTTTTTAGCACTATGCCACACTGAATAATACCCCAGGGGATTCAGTAGCTCATCGGTCAACTGATCTTCAGAAATTTTTGTTTCCTGCAGCCCCACAATATCCGGCATTTCGCTCCTCAAATAGTCAAAAAAAGCCCCTTTATTAAAGCACGATCGGATTCCATTCACATTCCAACTCATCAACTTCACGATCACTCACCACCGTAATTATTTGCACCAGGCCCAGTATCGAATATTACCCAGCTATCCCAGGTAACGCCAAGAGATTTGAGGCAGTTTTTACGAAATTTGGGGCCGAAATCAACGGAGATCTACCTTTACCCGACTTTGACGCCAGGGTATACTTTTTTAAGTTAGGATCGGGGTTAATCTTTGATCCTAAGTTTGTCACTAAAGCAAGCTTTAGTGAGTGACACTACCGTTACCCTCGACTCGCTAGAATCGGGCATTATTACGTAATCATTAATCGCTAAGGAACCTCATGACTCGAACAATAAAAATTTTCGACACTACATTACGAGACGGGGAGCAATCTCCAGGATGTTCGATGAACAAGGAAGAAAAACTGGAAGTTGCGACTCAGCTTGAAAAACTAGGAGTCGATATTATCGAAGCGGGGTTTGCGATTAGTTCGAAGGGCGATTTTGAATCAATTGAAGCCATAGCACGAAAAATCAAAAAACCCGTAATATGCAGTCTAGCGCGGGCCGTCCCCAAAGACATTGATGCCGCTGCGGACGCAATCGCACACGCTGCTCGCCGGCGGATCCATACGTTTATCGCGACATCCCCCATTCACATGGAACACAAGTTACGCATGACTCCGGACCAAGTATTAGAAAATGCGGTCGCAGCGGTCAAACGAGCCAAATCAAGAGTCGAAGAAGTCGAATTCTCCTGTGAAGATGCCGGTCGATCGGACCGAGCATTTTTAGCGCGAGTCTTTTCTGAAGTCATAAAAGCCGGGGCAACAACAATCAACGTACCCGATACGGTCGGGTATTTGTCACCCGATGAATTCGGCGACTTGATTCGATATTTAATGAATTCGGTGACTGGAATTGACTCGGTGGACGTATCCGTCCATTGCCACGACGACCTGGGGTTAGCAACCGCTAATTCGCTGGCCGGGGTTTTGGCCGGAGCATCTCAGATTGAATGCACGATTAACGGAATTGGCGAGCGAGCCGGAAACACCGCACTTGAAGAGGTCGTTATGGGGATACACACTCGTAACGACTTGTATAACGCAACCACAAATATTTCCCTAAAAGAAATTATGAAATCATCGCGAATGGTTCAAAATATAACGGGATCATTCGTACAGCCTAACAAGTCGATCGTTGGGGCAAATGCATTTGCACACGAATCCGGCATTCACCAAGACGGCGTGTTAAAGGCAAAACGAACTTACGAAATAATGGACGCCGAAACCATTGGCCTGTCCGAAGCGAAATTGGTACTGGGAAAGCATTCGGGTCGCCACGCCTTTTCTCAAAAACTGAAGGAACTTGGGTACGAATTAGATGGCGATGATTTAAACAAAGCATTTGACCGGTTCAAATTAGTCGCCGATTCCAAAAAAGAAGTGTCGGACAAGGACCTCGAATCACTGGTATCCGATGAAATCTACCAAGGAGACGAAATTTTCCGACTTAAATATGTTCAAATTGTCGCCGGAAACACAACTCGTCCGATCGCCTGCGTCCAACTTACCGTCGATGGCGAAACGATCGAGGGATCCCAAACCGGTGCAGGGCCGGTGGATGCTATTTTCCAAACTATCGATCACATCATCCAAGAGAAATTCAACTTATTGGATTTCTCAATACATTCGGTCACCGGAGGAACCGACGCATTAGGCGAGGTCACAGTGCGCATTCAAGATGGGGGCAACATCTTTACGGGGCGGGGATCAGAGCTTGATGTCCTAGTTGCCTCGACAAAAGCATACCTTCATGCCATCAACAAAATGGTCGCCAATCGAAATGAAACCCGAGTGAAACCGACCCTGTAAACCAAAAATTCAAGGAACGAGTTATGACAAAAAAAATTGCAGTAATTGCAGGAGACGGGACCGGACCCGAGGTAATTCGAGAAGCCATAAAAGTACTGGATGAGGCTCAAAAACACTATAATTTTGCTCTATCGTATTCTCACTTAAATTATGATGGGGACCGTTATTTAACCGAAGGCAAAACACTCGAAGACCATGAATTGGATCAACTTAAACAGTTTGACGCAATTCTTTTGGGGGCCATCGGACATCCCGATATTAAGCCAGGGGTATTGGAACGAGGTATTTTGCTCAAATTACGTTTCGGATTAGACCAGTACATTAACCTACGACCGGTCAAATTGTATGAAAACGTAGAAACGCCGATAAAACATAAAAACCATCACGACATTGATTACGTCGTTGTGCGAGAAAACACCGGGGGGCTTTACACAGGTGTTGGTGGAAGCTCGATGACAGGAACCTCCCAAGAAGTAGCTATTCAGTCGATGGTATATTCATACTCGCAAGTCGAACGATGCGTACGTTTTGCATTCGAGTATGTTATGAAGCGGCATTCCGATTCCCCGTGGAGGGGGTTATCACACGCCGATCGTCAATCAGGATTTATCGGCAAACTTACGTTGTGTGGCAAATCCAATGTACTTCAGCATGTATTCGGACTTTGGGAACGCGTAGTATCTGAATTGAGCGTCGAATTTCCCCAGGTTAAAACTGATTATGTTCATGTTGATGCCATGTGTATCTACATGATCGAATGCCCCGAAAAATACGACGTGATAGTCACTGAAAATATGTTCGGCGACATTATCACGGACCTGGCCGCGGTAACTCAAGGCGGAATGGGTGTCGCCGCCAGTGGAAATATAAATCCTCTTGGCGTATCAATGTTTGAGCCAATTGGCGGAACAGCCCCTGCATTTACCGGGCGGAACGAAATAAATCCGATGGCGGCAATTGGTGCAGCACATATGATGTTAGAGCATTTGGGTTTTCAAGAGGCGGCTCGGGCCATTGAAACCGCAAAAATAGCAGTGATTTTAAAAATGAAATCAATGGCAGCGGCTCAAATGGGCTACTCGACATCTGATATCGGAACAATGGTCTCCAATTTGGTTCGTGATAATGCTAGGGTTACGCAATCAAATTAAGGCCCGTCGCCTCGGCCTTTCCATTGACACCGTTGCATCCGAAAGCCATCGAGTCCTCAGTCAATTACTTCCGCTTGTCGTTCGATTAGGCATCCAATCGATAGCCATCTATTTTCCGATTCAAAACGAAATAAATGTAGTCAGTTGTTATCCTGATCTAGAACTCAATGAGATCGCGATATTTGCACCAAAATTCATTTCAGACACCGTAGGATATTCGGTAGCCCCTTGGGCAGGCCCATATGGAACGATAACCGTACAAGGTCGATTTGATGTAGCAGAACCAAGCGCGAGTCCGA
Source organism: bacterium (assembly GCA_010028705.1). Taxonomy (GTDB): domain Bacteria; phylum Margulisbacteria; class Marinamargulisbacteria; order SXXA01; family SXXA01; genus RHAI01. The sequence continues at coordinate 591 of RHAI01000005.1, read as the reverse complement.
TCGATATTATGGATGCTAAGAGCGCTATCGAAGCCTGGGTAGTCCCTGGACTTGTATTTGGAAAAAATGGCGGTAGACTTGGATTCGGCAACGGATACTTCGACCGCCTCCTTGCACAAAGCATGGGTATTAAGATTGGAATTGGGTACAATTTTCAACTGTTTGACCATATAGCCCTAAAACCCAACGATGTCCCGATGGATTATGTGATAACCCCATCAACCACCCACCGATGCCACCAATAACTTAAGTCAAACGGCGACCAATTAGAAGTGTAAAAAAGGCATTTCTGTAACTATTAAATAAATTGAAACATTTTTGTTGAATATTTAATTTGAAAATAGGCCAGCCATTACCCCATTGCTACTGAATTTTCAGTTCCCCCCAGGAAAATAAAGGTGTTTTGGCACGGCTGATGATATGAGCAAGTCAAAGGTCTCTAAATGCGGTAAATCGGCCCTTGGGCAGGGACGAACGCCAGAATATTGTTTCGATAACGGACACTATTTAATCGCAACGATTGGCATATGGGGTGGAGACAAATTATCTAGGAGGGCCATCTTGAAATCATTCATAGAATCCATATCGTCA
>RHAI01000040.1 GCA_010028705.1 bacterium | reverse complement strand
CCGATCGCCAGGCCGTGATGTGTGCCATTGAACGAGATCTTGAGGCCTTACCGATCACCACGTTATCCGTTCGTTTGGCCGGCCTATTCGGCCATGATCGCCTGATCGTAGACTCACTCGCGAGGTCACCCGCCCCCCGGCCCGACGGACCGGTCAATCTAATTCATGAAACCGATGTGGCTACCGTCATCACCACCTGTCTCAACCAGCGAGTATCTGGACAACTGAACCTCGTCGCACCGGAGCATCCCTTACGTTCCCAGGTGTACACGGCCTGGGCCGAGCAACTGGGACTCCCGCGCCCATCGTTCACGGATGAGGTGTGGACCAAAACCGTAAACAGCGATCGGTTGGCACTGGAACTCGGCGTCACCCTATCCCACCCCAGTCCCCGCGATTGGTTGGGGGATGCACGCATCTAAAAACAGGTCATTGAAAAATATCATTTAGATAAGTTGCAATATTTGATGCAGTAAATTCCTTTCCTTCCTGACTGCTCGAAAAGGTAGTCAAACCTTCTTGTTGCACCTGATGGAGACCTTTATGGGCGTCTAAAAACGAATTCAACACTTCCCTACCGCTGTTTATGCAGTCGGACATGTTTGATTTTAAATAACCTTCCTTTTCCTGCAGCTTATCCATCGGCAAGGATCTATCAGCCGCTCGAAACTGCCTATATGACGCCCTTATTGTGTTTTCTGTACTTGCCCACGAGGTCTGATTATCTTTGAGCGTATCAACTAAACTTTTTATATCTTCGTACAAATTCCCGCTCCATGCTACTTTAGTCGTATAAGTGCATGAAAATGGGTTGGACGATGATTTATCTACCTCACGAGACGATGATTTATCTACCTTACCAGACGATGATTTATCTACCTCACCATTGGTCTTGACGGATTCGTTGTGATTTAGGGTGGGAACTATCAATGGATTTTTATTAGAATTATTGGAACCTGATAGGCTAAGTTTAATATCCCGATCCAGCTCAACAGAGGTTGATTGACGGCTCGCTAATAGCGTCTTCATAATATCAGATGCAACACCGGCCGCTCTCTTATAAAATTCCCGCAGTATCGTGTTTCCATATTCACTAACTTTGGACAATTGAGAGAACCGCGATTTAGGACCAATACTATTAGGACTAACACTATTTGCCATCATCCACCCCCTAAAAAATCACCAATCCGATCCGTCATATACCCAAACTACGGCTACTTTAAACGCAATCCATTTAGATCCCTATCGATACGAGAGGAACAGGATGAGTATAGCCAACACCCGTTTCACTCACGTCTGATGAAAACGATTTATATATTTATTTCAGCCAAAACATTCGATAGGAAGGTGACGCGGGGGTTTTAGCGAAAAAAAACCAAGTCATTCAACTGTAATTGTTTAGGATTTTCCAAAAATTAAAACACTCCAATTGATTGCAAAATGCTTGAGTAAGACGGCATCCAGATCAGACCTATTTAATCGCCAAAAAGCCTTCAAAGCACAGGTATTTCATCACCGTTACGATATCAAGGAAACCGGCACGCCGCAGCATGTCCAGGTTTCCTTGAGTTGAGAACGGCTCCAAAACGCCTTTAAGACTGCGACTTTTAGCCAATATTTCATCGGCTGTAAACAGCTGATCCTGCTTAAACTCGGTGTAAAGGGTGGTAAAAATATCCTGAAATCGCGCATCAGCCCCCCGGACTTTTTCAAACAAAATCAATGCCCCACCCCAATTCAACGCAGTATACAATCGATTAATAAGGTCCTGGCGTTGGCGGGGCCGAACAAACTGAACCGTATAATACGCAATAATGAGGTCCGCATGTTGGTACTGGGTGGTACAGATATCATCCACTACAAACTGAACCGATTCCGGCGCTGACTGTTGGTTCGCGTGCGTCACCATATCCGCTTCAGAGTCGATTCCAATAAACTGGGTTCCCAGCCGATGGGCGTGCCGACCGGCCAACTGACGCACCAATTCCCCTGTCGAACACCCCAAATCATAACAAACGCTGTGATCGCCGATAAAAAAGTCACTGAGTTTCCCGACCAAATCATGTCCCACATCATAAAATGGGACCGATTGGCGAACATGATTATCAAATTGAGGAACCACGTCACCGCCGAATCGCCACGCCGACGACCCAGCCGTGATGCCATGACCTACATCCCCAGTGTTCCGCGATACCATCATCGTCACAAGTGCAAAAACGCGAATTCTTCGACGCTGGCCTGAAATAATGGTGTTTTAAAAAACACAGGGTCCATGGTCAATGTTTTAGGATTTGAAAACACAATAGCCTTCACGGATTTTAAATCCGTTTGCAAGGCGTCAACCACCACCCGATTGGATTCCTTCCCAGGCTCATAGTAGTACCGAGTAATCATAATCGGTTTAGTCGAATAATTGGCCGCGACGTTGGCCAACGTCGCCGAGAACATGGTTTGCATATCAGAACTCTGATTAACCGAGGCCAGCCCGATCCAATCAACATACTCATCCCCAGGATACATGGACAACGGCTCATTCCAGGCCGCTTTGGGGGAACTAACCGCTAAAAACGTCCACACAAAAATTGCATTTGACACCCCTTCAGAGCGAAAAATGGATACAACATGACGATAAGCATCCACGTATTTTTGACCGTCCTGGCCATTGTTAGCCACACTCCATGGAAATTCTTGAGAATTAAATTCCGGTGCAAAGCTGATCAATACGGGAAGTTCGGTCGACCGAATCGCCTGCGCCCACTGCTTCAGATATTTATCCCATTCCCCTTTGGAAATCGACTCTAACGTAATCGGATGACTCGTGTCAGTCCACAGTCGAGGTTCCCACGCAATCATCGGCACAATATTCAGTTTCTGAAAGCCGATTATTTGGGTGGTGGGACAGGGTTTGGAAAAGTCCGCCCCCCACGCTACCACATGAGGCCGAATCATTTTTGGATTTTTAAATTGGGTGGGCGAAATCTGAACATCATGATTCTGCTGGAAATATCCGACGTACACCCGTTGGTTCGGATCGACTTTCTTGGAATGACATCCAAACGTCATCGCGACAATCGTGATGACCGCTACCAATTGAAGTAACTTAAAACCATTTTTCAAAACTATCCCTCCACTTTAGATCTAAAATAATGAGGCTAATGTTTACCATGTTACCCCTTGAGTGGTATAAAAAGTGTACCATTAAACGGGACGGAAGCTTAATAATTTTTTAAAAATTCCGGGCCGACGGACTGAGTATACCAAATAAGGATGATAATATGGCTAAACTATTTGTAAATGATCAAGAAATCGATATCGCTGATGGGGAAAAAATCGTCGATGCAATCGAAGAAGCGGGCGTTCCAATTGGATGTAGCAACGGAGTATGCGGGACATGCGAAATTGAAGTTATTTCAGGGATGGAAAACCTCAGTGAAGTGAACGCTGAAGAGATCGACCTCGGGATGGAAGGCAACAAGCGATTAGGGTGCCAATGCACCATTTCAGGTGGGGAAGTTAAACTTAAGTTTTAGATCGACAACAGCCCTGGATCAGCGTCATATCGGATATCCCTCGATGTGACGCGTTCGCTATCGTGAACGGTGCGGATGCCCCGGATTATTAGGAGCCCCCCACCCCGAACCTGGTAATCTCAGACCACCTTGACCGACTAACCCATAGGGGGAATTGATATTTATACCAGCCCTGCTAACCCAGGATGGGCCTGTTGCAAAATGGCTCATTTTCAGAACTAGCGATGTTGTCAAATAATTCAGATGCGCCGTTTCTCGCTCGCAGTGGAGGGGCAGAGCGACATAACGAGAGCGAAAATGGGGCAGATGGCGCATTTCGCAACAAAGCCAGGATATGAATCGCTGTAACATGGAGAACAGCGATGTTGTTTCTCAAATAAAACCTTCAACGGTATTTCGCTCCCAACACCTCACCATTTGCCATTCCTTGGGATCGCCACTGCACGATTTTACTACGCTTTTGTGAATATCCCGGCACATGGTAGCTGATTAACCAACTCAAACGTACGACGGGGTCAGACCAAAGACCTGGACTGTACCGGAAAGTACCCCGAGGATGACGTTCCGATATATACCAATGCTCTGGAAATCATTCACCGACTTAGATACACAGGCCCTGAATCCACAGGGCCTCACCCGCTTCACATGGGGAATGTGGCCGCCCCAGTTTAAAAATACGCTTGAATCGCTTTCACATCCATTTTTCGATTCAACACATCTGAAATAGCCTGAACTGTTGCCAATGCGCCAGACATAGTCGTCACGACCGGAACATTGAGTTGAAGACCAATTTGCCGGATTATGATCTCATCCTTACGAGGATTTTTGCCACTTGGAGTATTTATAATTAATTGAATATCTCCATTTTTCAATGAATCCACAATATTAGGCCTTCCTTCATACACCTTATATATCGCGTCCGCTTTCAGACCAAGAGAATCAAGGTATTTAGCCGTGCCAGCCGTGGCCACTAGTTCAAACCCCATATCGACTAACGGCCGTGCAATCAACTCCAGTTTAGACTTATCGCGATTTTTTACACTGATAAATACACGCCCGGATGTAGGGATTTGCTGCCCCGCCGCTAACTGTGCTTTTAAATATGACATTCCGAAATTAGTGTCTAAACCCATTACTTCGCCCGTTGATTTCATTTCAGGCCCCAACAATATATCCACTCCTGGGAACTTATTGAATGGGAATACGGCCTCTTTAACCGCCGTATGATTCATTTCGGGAACGACAATATTCAATTCAGATATGGACTTCCCCAAAATCACTTTTGTCGCCAATTTCGCCCACGGAATACCCGTGGCCTTACTGACAAAGGGTACGGTTCGGGAAGCTCGAGGATTCACCTCGAGAACATATACCTGCCCATCCTTGACCGCAAACTGTATGTTCATGAGTCCTTTAACATTAAGTTCCAACGCAAGAGCTCGTGTCGCCGCCTTGATATCGATTATGACGTCGTCGCTCAAGGAATGGGGAGGCAGCGAACACGCTGAATCACCTGAATGGATACCCGCCTCCTCGATATGCTCCATAACCCCCGCAACAATGACATCCCGGCCGTCGCACAATGCATCCACATCAACTTCTGTCGCATCTTCTAAGTACTGATCAACTAGGAGGGGCCGTGCCGCCGAAATTTCAACCTGTCCCGAATTCATGTACGTCGCTAATTCATCATTCCCATACACAATCTCCATCGACGCCCCGCCAAGTACGTAGGATGGGCGAACCAACACCGGATACCCAATAGAGTTCGCCACCACGAGTGCTTGATCGAGTGATACTACAATTCCATTCCGGGGCTGCATTAACCCCAACTTCCGAATCATTGCCTGAAATTTATCCCGATCTTCCGCAACGTCAATGCTCGCTGATGACGTACCTAACACCTTAACCCCAGCGGATTCTAACTCAACGGACAAATTCAACGGGGTTTGCCCACCAAATTGGACAATGACTCCCTCCGGCTTTTCGTTCCGATAAATGTTTAATACGTCCTCGAACGTCAGCGGCTCGAAATATAGCTTGTCGGAAATATCATAATCAGTCGATACCGTCTCAGGATTTGAATTCACCATGATGGATTCCATTCCCTCTTCACGAATCGAAAACGAAGCGTGAACGCAACAGTAATCAAATTCAATCCCTTGACCAATGCGATTTGGGCCTCCACCCAGAATCATCACTTTTTTTCGATCGTTAACCCGACTTTCATCTTCAGTTTCGTAGGTCGAGTAAAAATATGGAGTCACGGATTCAAACTCCGCAGAACACGTGTCAACAAGACGATAGGTCGGTAATATCCCAAAGGATTCCCGAAGGGACCGAACTGTATCATCGGTAGACTGAGTCAAGTAGGCAATCTGTTTGTCTGAAAAACCCAGTTCTTTGGCGCGGATCAATGATGACTTATTAAGCGATATTTTGGCCGCCTCGTCCACCAATTGTTTCAATTGGATAACAAACCATGGGTCTATTTTTGTGTAATCCAAAATTTGATCCACCGACATTCCGGACGTTAAGGCATAGTGAATATACGCAATGCGATCGGGGTTGGGGGTAACTAATTTTGATATTAAGGTCGCCTCATCCACATGAGAAAAATCACGTCCATCAAACCCAAAGCCGGCGCGTTTTGTTTCCAACGACCGCAACGCTTTTTGAAACGACTCTTTGAAGGTGCGCCCGATTGCCATGGCTTCACCCACTGATTTCATTGCCGTACCTAAAACAGCGGAGGTTTGAGGAAATTTTTCAAAATTGAAGCGTGGAATTTTAACGACACAATAGTCAATTGAAGGCTCGAAACATGCCGGAGTTTTTTTGGTAATATCATTCATGAGCTCGTCGAGTGTATACCCGATTGACAATTTCGCAGCAAATTTAGCAATTGGAAACCCAGTGGCTTTTGACGCTAACGCTGAACTCCGCGATACCCGCGGATTCATTTCAATAACGATCACCCGTCCATCTTTGGGATTAACCGCGAATTGAACGTTAGACCCACCCGTTTCAACGCCAATTTCTCGCAAAATCGAAATGGATGCATCACGAAGATGCTGGTATTCCTTATCTGTCAACGTTTGAGCGGGCGCTACCGTGATTGAATCCCCAGTGTGGACCCCCATGGGATCCAAATTTTCTATTGAGCAAATGATGACGACGTTATCTTTTTTATCGCGCATCACTTCCAACTCATATTCCTTCCATCCCAAAATAGATTCCTCAATCAAGACTTCCGAAATGGCGCTACTACGCAACCCTGACCCAACAATCGATTCCAACTCGTCTTGATTGTAGGCGATGCCGCCCCCGGTACCCCCAAGCGTAAAACTGGGCCGCACTACGCAGGGAAAGCCTAATTCCTGAGCACATTTTCGGGCCTCGTCCATTGTATATGCGATCGAGGATTTAGCAGAATGCAAACCAATTTTATCCATTGCTTTTTTAAAGGCTTTTCGATCTTCCGCCTTCTCAATTGCTTTAGCATTGGCGCCAATCATCTCAACGTTAAACGCCTGAAGAATTCCCCGTTTGTGCAATTCCATTGCCAAATTAAGTGCCGTTTGGCCACCCAGTGTCGGCAAAATCGCATCCGGCTTTTCGCGCTCGATAATTTTAGTTAACACTTCCGGAGTCAATGGTTCAATGTAGGTTCTGTCTGCCAAGGACGGATCCGTCATGATTGTTGCGGGATTGGAATTAACCAGTACCACTTCATATCCCTCGTCACGAAGCGCGCGACACGCCTGGGTACCAGAATAATCAAATTCACAGGCCTGACCGATAACGATCGGGCCGGATCCAATCAACAATATTCGCTTTAAATCAGTTCTTTTCGGCATACAGCTTAATTTTCCTTGTCCCTAACGTAAATTTACCTTTGTCACGAACCTTTAACGGATACTTCCCGTCAAAACAGGCCGTACAAAAATCCGACGGTGCATGAGATGCCACGGCCGCTAACATTTCGTCTCTGTCTAAATATCCGATGCTGTCGGCACCCACATACTTTAATATTTCCTCTACTGTTTTTTGAGCCGCGATTAATTTTTCGCGTTTGGGGGTATCGATCCCAAAATGACAAGGATGGGTAATCGGTGGTGAAGATATCCGCAAATGAACTTCTTTCGCGCCAGCTTGCCGAATCGCCGAAACCCGCTGTTTTGAGGTAGTCCCACGAACCAGCGAGTCATCGACGACCACAACTCGTTTGCCCTCCAACACCGAACGAATAGGGTTCAATTTAACTTTTACCGCAAAATCTCGAATCTTCTGAGTGGGTTGAATAAAGGTACGACCGACATAATGATTTCGTGTCATACCAACTTCGAACGGTATTCCTGATTGTTCGGCGTAGCCCAAAGCCGCGGAATTACCCGAATCGGGGATCGCCATTACCAAATCGGCATCAACCGGATATTGGCGCGCTAACGCTTTACCGAATTCTTTACGAATCAAATGCACTGGATCCCCAAAAATCACGCTGTCGGGTCGAGCAAAATAGACATGCTCAAAGACACAAAACGAATGTCGGGTGCTTTCACGAATGGTCCCCGAAGTTATCCCAGACCGATCAATAACCACTATTTCGCCCGGCTGAATTTCCCGCACATACGTGGCCCCAATTAAATCAAACGCACATGTTTCCGATGCCACGACATACCCCTCACCCAGACGGCCTAAGACCAGTGGTCGGAATCCGTGAGTATCGCGGGCGGCCACCAGGTATTTTTCCCCCAAAAAAACAAGAGAAAAGGCCCCTTCGATTTGCCCCAATACGTCTCGAAAAATATCCATAACCTTGGTGTGTTGCGAGCGAGAAATAAGATGTAAAATGACCTCGGTGTCGACTGTAGTTTGAAAGAGTGCACCATTTGACTTTAACCTCGTGTAAATTGAGTAAGCATTGGTAAGATTTCCGTTGTGAGAAACAGCCACCTTACCCTTTGACGTCTTGGTAAATAAGGGTTGCACATTGTTTGGTAATGACGCGCCCGTTGTCGAATACCTGACGTGGCCAACCGCCGAAGTACCCTTCAAATGGGACAACTTGGACGGATCAAAAATCTCAGAAACAAGCCCCATATCTTTCACGACATAAAAATTAGACGTATCAGCAGATACAATTCCGGCACTCTCTTGCCCTCGATGTTGCAAAGAATACAACCCCAAGTAGCAAATTTGCGCGGCCTCTCGACATCCCCAGACACCAAACACCCCGCATTGATCCCGTAAGACATCCGCATCATCGGTGATTTCAAACCTCGAGGAGGGGATCATACCGTTACCTCCTGCTGAACCGACCCCTGACGAGTCCGATGAGACTCCATCAGATCGATAAATTTTTCAAATAGATATTGAGAATCATGAGGTCCGGGTGCCGATTCCGGATGGTATTGAACAGAAAAAGCAGGGAAGCGCCGATGGCGAAAACCTTCTACGGTATGATCGTTCAAATTAATATGGGTAATTTCGATGTCGTCAGGGCTCAAAGAATCGATATCGACGCAAAATCCATGGTTTTGTGAGGTAATTTCAACTCGTCCAGTTTCAAGATGTTTTACCGGATGATTCGCGCCATGATGGCCGAATTTTAATTTATAGGTTTTTCCACCCAATGCTAACCACAGCAATTGATGTCCAAGGCAAATTCCAAACACGGGTAATTTTCCAAGAACGTTTCGAATCAATTGAATAACCGATGTCACGGGCTCCGGATCACCCGGCCCATTAGATAAAAACACACCATCAAAATCCTGAGCGAGGACCTCGTCGGCCGATATACTACTCGGGAACACTGTACATTCGCAGCCATTCTCAGAAAGCAAGCGAAGAATATTATACTTAACTCCAGTATCAATAACGGCTACTCGAAATCGAGCAGAACGTCCATTCATCGGCCACTGATACGACCCATCGCACGATACTTTATCCGCCAAATTCAGCCCCACCATGGATGGAGAAACATTTAAGCGATGGAGTAACGATTCAAGAGACTCATCAGATTGAGTAATCATTGCGCGCTGAGATCCGTTATCGCGTAAGTGTCGAGTAATCGCACGGGTATCCAACCCTTCAATACCCAACACGTGATGTTGACCCAAATAATCCTTCAACGATTGACGCGACCGCCAATTACTCGGGAAATCAATATACTCCTTTACAAGTAGCGCCTCTAAAAAAAGTCCACGAGATTCTATATCATCGCTATTAATTCCATAACTTCCAATCATTGGATATGTCATCAAAACCATTTGCCCAGAATACGAAGGATCGGTAATGACTTCCTGGTAACCCGACATCGCAGTATTAAATACGACTTCACCAAATCGTTCACCAGATCCAGAAAACACGCGACCAAAAAAAACAGTGCCGTCTTCAAAAACCAAACGCGCGTCCATGTTACCCCGTTCCTAAAAGAAAGTGTGTGTGAACCTGGACATAGTCCCGGCCAGGCCCTCTATTAAACCAGCTCGAAACGAATCTGGCTCAAAAAAACCCACCGCATGTTATCGGGTTTTACTCGTTTTTAAAAGTGACCGACGCGCAATAAGTCCCCGAACTAAAAGCGGAATTAACGAGATTAACAAAATACCCATTACTACAGCCACCATATTTTCCGCAATGATCGGCACTGAACCGAACAAATACCCGCCGCCTAAAAAAACAGCCACCCAAATCGCGGTACCGACGGCGGCCGAAAGAATAACCAACCGGAAATCCATTCGTCCTACACCGGACAAAAAAGGAGCAAAGGTTCTGACAACGGGAAAAAATTTAGCCGCGATAAGAGTAACAGCTCCGTACCTTTCAAAAAACGCCTTGGTCTGATCAATATGCCTTTGACGAACAAAAGGAATGTTTCGACCCTCAAAAGCCTCACCCGCCCAACGCCCGACAAAATAATTGAGGATTGATCCTAAAACACCAGAGACCCATAGCACCGTAAACAGGAGAAAAAAATTAAAACTACCTTTTCCAGCAAAGGCGCCACAAACAAAAAGAAGCGAATCTCCGGGCAAAAAAGGAAAAAAAACAACCCCATTTTCTAAAAAAACGATTGCCCCCAAAACGATGTAACTCAACACATGATATTGAACAACAAGTAATTCGAGGTGACTGTCAATATGAAACAGCCACCCGAACAAATAGTGAACAATTTTCATCAATTAAGGATGGTAACTGTGCACCCAAACGCCCCGACTCGAACTAAGCCAGAACCAAAAGAATACGAAGTAGTTGCACCGTCAATCACAACAGAGAGTGTTCCGTTCTTGACGACGGATATCAATGGAGCATGCCCAAATCGGACCGTCAACACATTCTTTTCGTCAACAAGTACCAACCGATCAGCTTGTCCCTCGATCGACTCAGTGCTTAAAAAATTAAGCTTGTACGCGAGCTTGCTCATAACTTTGAACCACTTCCTCAATTGTCCCTTTCATATAGAAGTACTGCTCAGGGATTGCATCGTACTTACCATCACATATTCCTTCGAAACCACCTAGCGTATCATCTAACTTAACATATTTACCCGGTAAACCAGTAAAAAACTCTGCTACGAAAAACGGCTGAGACAGGAACATCTGAATTTTTCGGGCGCGATTCACAATCTGTTTATCTTCGTCGGACAGCTCCGAAGTTCCCAAGATTGATATAATATCCTGCAACTCTTTATACCGTTGCAAAATGGCGAGAACACGTTGAGCAATCGAATAATGCCGTTTCCCGACGTATGAGGGGTCCATAACTCGGGATGACGACGCTAAGGGATCGACAGCAGGGTAAATCCCTTGCTCAACGATTTTCCTAGATAAAACCGTGGAACAATCCAAATGGCTAAATATTGCAACAGTCCCAGGGTCCGTAATATCGTCAGCGGGTACGTAGACGGCCTGGATCGAAGTAATAAACCCTTTTTTAGTCGAAACGATCCGCTCCTGGAACCGTCCAACTTCAGCATTCAACGTCGGCTGATACCCAACCGCAGAGGGCATACGACCTAACAACGTTGAAACTTCAGAGCCAGCCTGAACAAAACGAAATATGTTATCCAAAAAGAACAATACGTCTTGACCTTTAACATCCCTAAAATACTCAGCTTGAGTAAGCGCCGCTAATCCCGCGATTTGCCTTGACCCAGGAAGTTCGCCCATCTGGCCAAACAAAAGAACAGTATTATCAATAACACCTGATTCGTTCATTTCGATCCACAAATCATTACCTTCACGACTGCGTTCACCAACACCTGCGAAAACAGATATTCCGCCGTGATGCTTGGCCATGTTATGGATTAATTCCTGAATAATAACGGTTTTACCGACACCCGCACCACCAAACAGACCAGTCTTCCCCCCTTTAATATAAGGAGCAATCAAGTCGATAACTTTAATACCGGTCTCAAACGTTTGATTATCAACTTGGATAACCTCAAAAGGGGGTGCATCGCGACGAACCGCCACGTGTTCAACATCCTTCAGCTCTCCCTTATTGTCCAACGGCTCGCCAAGAACGTTAAACAATCGACCCAGTGTAGCCTCACCGACAGGAACCTGAAGTGGAGCACCGGTGTCAAGAACAGGAGCACCGCGACGAATTCCTTCGGTCGGATTAATTGCGATCGAGCGGACAATATTACCTTCAAGCTGCATACCAACTTCACTAACCACGTTCTTAATAGTGCCGTTTATTTCAACCGCAATCTCTAAACGATTACGAACAGCCGGAATTAAATCAGGAGGAAATTCCGAATCGATAACAGGACCAATAACTTGAACGACGCGACCAAAATTTTTACTCATCTAAAACTCCTTATCTCTCTTTCGATAACGCTTTAAACGTACTAATGATTTCCGAAACTTCTTGTGTAATACCAGCTTGCCTCTGTTTGTTAAGTTCAATTAACAACTCGTCCGACAACGACTTAACGTTATCAACTGCGCCTTTCATTAACAAAAAACGTTGACTAAACTCGGAGCTAGACCCGCTACGTATAACCTTTAACAACTTCAAAAAATAATATTGATCAACTAAAGAATCAAACGTCTCACCCATTGACTGCTCAACAAACTCGGGGACTCCTGGTTTTAATTCATCAAACGGCGGAAACTCTGAATGTTCCGGGGGGAAAAAACTTGAAGTCACAATTTTTTGGGTAACAATTGATTTAAATCCAAAATACACCAACCGAACCCTAGCACCTCTGTCCACGTGAGACTTAACCGTCCTATAAACGTCTAGACACTCCGCCTCGGAAAAAATGTCCTTTTCGGAAACGGCGAAATCGGTGTTCGAAACCGACAGGCGTTTCAATGTCTCCTTAGCTTTTTTTCCAATGCAGAGCTTAGATACAGTATTAAAATCCAATCCATTATCTTTGCAAAGCTGCAGGGCAGCATTTAAAATATCCTGATTGTAGGAACCACAAAAGCCCCGATTTGAAAACACTATCACTAAAAAATCGTACGATGACTCTAAATCCTCGCGAATCAACTGCTTATACAAGGACTGCCGCTCAGTAACCAAATATTTAAGTGCCGAGGAAACCTCGTCAGCGGCATCCGAAATCCGAGTAAGCCCAGAAATGATGCGCTTCAAACGAGAAATCGTAACGATCTGCATCGCATACGTAATATTATGGATACTTTTCAGCCCTTCAATCCTATTTTTTAGCTCATAAACTTCTGGCATTGTTTTTCCTTATTTTAATGAGGACAACAAAGCATCAATATGGCCCCTGACCTTTGCTTCAACCTCGGCACTAAACTTCTGAGAGCTTCGTATAGCGTCTAAAACAGCAGAGTCAGTCGACCGAATCCGCTCAAGCAACGACAACTCAAATGACTTAATCTGAGGAAGCTCAAGATGTTCGATCATGTTAGATGTAGCTAAAAAGATACTAACGACCTGCTCTTCAACAGGCATCGGAACGTTTTTATCTTGCTTCAAAATCTCAACTAAAATCTGACCACGTTTTAACTGTTGCTGAGTTTCGGCATCAAGTTCAGATGCAAACGCGGTAAACGACTCTTTTTCTCTAAAACGCGCCAACTCTAATCGCAACTTACCTGAAAGTTTACGAATAGCCTCAATTTGCGCTTTTCCACCCACTCTAGAAACAGATATTCCGGCGTTAATCGCGGGGCGAAATCCAGAGAAGAAAAGGTCAGACTGAAGGAAAATCTGCCCATCAGTAATAGAAATAACGTTAGTCGGAACATAGGTAGATACGTCACCACGTTGAGTCTCAATAATAGGCAACGAAGTTATAGATGCGCCACCTAATTCAGCGGACAGACGAGCGGACCGCTCTAGCAATCGGGAATGAAGATAAAAAATATCTCCAGGGAAAGCCTCACGACCCGGGGGACGTTTCAACAGTAATGAAATTTGCCGATAAGCGTTGGCGTGTTTGGTCAAATCATCATAAATAATAAGGACATCTTTATGATGAGTATACATAAATTCTTCGGCCATCGCTGTACCCGAAAAAGGAGCCAGCCATTGCATGGCTGCCGGATCATCCGCGGACGCATCAACGACTATGGTATAGTCCATGGCACCATGCTTTTGAAGCGTTTCAACCACTTCTACAACTGATGCAGATTTTTTCCCAATGGCCACATAAATACAAATCATATCAGCGTTCTTCTGATTAATGATCGTATCGATAGCCAAGGTAGTTTTACCGGTTTGACGATCTCCAATAATCAACTCACGCTGACCACGCCCAATTGGGATCAGTGCATCCACCACCTTATAGCCCGTCTGAAGGGGCTGCTCAACAGGTGTACGGTCAAGAACGCCGGGAACTGACGTTTCGACAGGCCGGTATCGATCCGTTACAATTTCACCCTTCCCATCAATCGGACTGCCAATAGCATTAACCACCCTACCGAGCAAAGCGTTTCCAACA
>RHAI01000039.1 GCA_010028705.1 bacterium | reverse complement strand
CGATCATGTGGAGACGGCTGTAAAATTATTTTCAACCGTTTTAGAAAAGGCACCGGAAGCTTTGCCAAAAGTAGCCGCATCTCTATCTGAAATTACTCAGCAAGCACCACGACAACTGGAACCAGCGCTAAGACTTTTCCAATCCATTACAACCACTCAGCCAAAAGCTTTGGAATCAGTTGCCCGTGCTTTGGCAGTGATGACCAAGTTTGCACACGATCATGTGGAGACGGCTGTAAAATTATTTTCAACCGTTTTAGAAAAGGCACCGGAAGCTTTGCCAAAAGTAACCACTGCTTTGGCTAATTTCTCACAAAAAACACCTCAGCTTTTTAAGCCTATCCTAGAAATTTTTCAAATGGTTAGTCGTACTCATCCAGAGCTTTTACTGTCTTTATTGGATACTTTGTCTCAATTCTCTCAATCGGGTAGTTTGACAGCGCTTCATGAACGTATTCTGGGACTTTTAAATAATGTCTCTAGAGAAAATCAAGAAAATTTGGCTAGACTCTTTCAGCAACTTTTCAAAGAGGGAGCTTATTTATTAATTTACGGTGAAGCTCGAGTACAACTAGCCGCAATTGATGAAATTGAAAATCTTAGAAAGCATTCTAAATTAAACATAAAGCGAAATAAAATCAGTCAATCGTTCACAGATGAACTTATTTTGTTATTTGATCGTATGGAGATGGAAGGTTGGAAAACAGCAGCACTTTTTAGAAAAAAACTTGAATCCAGAAAATAATAAAATTTGATAAACTGCCAATTGAAAAACTACTCACAGTTTTGTGCGGTAAATTTTTGAAAGCGAGTATTTAGGCAACTTCGAACTCAGGGATGTAGATTTTGTATCTCTGGATAAAGAAAAGGGTTCGAACTTCGTCTACTACGCTCCACCATTAAAACTTTATCCATTCGTTACCCGCATCTGACTTACCTCGAGTCACGACATATTCATATGGTGACTCCTTTAAAGATACGCTTGTAAATGCCCCTACACTTTGGGGCGGATTGACGGAGTCAGGATCACGCCTTATCAGGACCGACGACCGGAGTGTGCCGACAGGTACTGAAGGTCGGCGCGCGGAAATTTAACGCGGCGATTGGCGTAACAGGCAACGGGTAAATAAGCTTATCAAAGGTACCAATCACCGGGTACAATATAGCCCGTTAAACCAGTTTGGATATCATGGAGGAAATTTATGTCAACCACTACCTCAGAAACACGATTTACTACGCACATCAATGACTTTATGGACATGGTAAAACACCGATCACCTGGCGAGCCCGAATTTCATCAAGCCGTTCAAGAAGTCGCTGAATCTATCATACCCTTCGTTGAGTCGAATCCGAAGTATAAAGCCGCTAAAATATTCGAACGGATGACCGTTCCGGACCGGGTGATTATGTTTCGTGTCGTGTGGGAAGACGACCAGGGAATACCTCATGTGAACTTGGGGTATCGGGTTCAATTTAATAATGCCATTGGCCCGTATAAGGGCGGATTTCGTTTCCATCCGTCAGTCACTTTAGGCACCTTAAAATTTTTAGGATTTGAGCAAGTATTAAAAAACAGTCTGACAACACTCCCTTTAGGGGGTGCCAAAGGTGGATCTGACTTTGATCCCAAGGGACGTTCCGATAATGAAGTAATGCGCTTCTGCCAAGCATTCATGACCGAAATGTACCGCCACATTGGCGCCGACGTTGACGTGCCCGCCGGTGATATTGGTGTCGGCGCACGGGAAATCGGCTACTTATTTGGTCAATACAAACGAATCGCGAACGAATTCACAGGAGTTTTAACCGGCAAAGGTGTTCAATACGGGGGCAGTTTAATTCGCCCGGAGGCCACCGGATATGGTTCCGTATACTTTGCCAAAGAAATGCTGGCCACTCAAAATGATTCGATTCAGGGTAAAACGTGCCTCGTCTCAGGGGCTGGAAATGTGGCACAATATACCATTGAAAAAATAATTGAACTCGGAGGTAGGCCCGTCACATTTTCCGACTCAACCGGGTTTATCCATGATGCCGATGGAATCACCCGGGAAAAATTATCGGTGATTTCGGATATCAAAAATGTGAAGCGCGTCGGCATTGCTGACTATATCAAATCATTTCCAAATGCGTCGTTTTATCCTGGAGAACGCCCATGGCGAATACCGGGCGATTTGGCGTTCCCATCGGCCACACAAAATGAAATTTCAGGAGATGATGCTAGACACCTAGTGATGAACGGGTGCCGATTGGTATCTGAAGGAGCCAACATGCCGACGACATTAGAGGGCATCGAGGTCTTCCGGCAGGCCAAAATTTTATTTGCACCCGGAAAAGCCGCAAATGCCGGAGGCGTCGCGATCTCGGGTCTGGAAATGACACAAAATAGTATGCGCCTGAGCTGGACCCGAGATGAAGTTGACGCCAAACTTCAGGAAATTATGGCACGGATCCATACCCAATGCGTTGAGTATGGACAAGAGGATGGCTTTATCGATTACGTTAAAGGGGCCAACATCGCCGGATTCATTAAAGTCGCCGACGCACTACTCGCTTATGGTACGCTGTAAATCATGACAGGAATGCTTAAAACAACGGCACTTCTCGGAGGTTTAACGGCATTATTTATGGCCGCCGGATATGCGTTAGGCGGGGAAAGCGGGATGGCTACCGCCTTTGCATTTTCTATTATAATGAACATCGGTAGCTGGTTTTTTTCTGATAAAATCGTATTGGCGCTTCACCGTGCCAAGGAAGTTCAGGAACCGGAGTTTCCGGACCTATTTGCAACGGTGAAACGACTAGCCGATCGTGCTAGGATTCCCATGCCTCGGATATACCTGATTGAATCGGATACTCCCAATGCATTCGCTACCGGCCGTAATCCAAAGCATGCTGTCGTAGCGTTTAATCGGGGATTAATCGACCGGCTACGCCCCGAACAAATATCAGCAGTTGCCGCACACGAATTGGCCCATATTAAACATCGCGATATCCTGATTTCCAGTATCGCCGCGTGTATCGCCGGCGCCATATCCATGATTGCACACACAGCGCAATGGGCCATGATGTTCGGACGGCGTGATGATCGGGACAATAATCCAATTGCCGTGTTGGCCACGCTAATTATCATTCCAATTGCGGCCACACTCATCCAGATGGCGATTTCCCGATCCCGAGAATTCGAAGCCGACCGTCTCGGAGCAATCATTCATGGAAACCCACTCGACCTGGCATCGGCACTCGCTAGCCTTCATGCCATTAATGATCGCGCGCCATTGGCATTACCGAGCCCAGCCATGGCCCACATGTACATCGTTTCTCCCTTATCTGGTCGGAATCTATTGAGGTTATTTAGTACACATCCTGACGTCAATGAACGGATTAACCGGCTTCAGCAGATGGCAACTGCCCGAGGATAACACCCATGAGCATCACATTCACAGATTATGAGTTACATCACTTTTTTGACGAAATGGTCAGTCATGACGGCGGCATACGACACCACTACCAGGTATTAGCCGATTATCTGAACTCAAAAACAATTCATCAACTACAGGATCGTCAATCATACATCAATAAATTACTACTCGACCTCGGGATCACGTTTAACGTGTATAGCGACTCCGAAGGAACGGAACGTATTTTCCCCTTTGATTTGATTCCTCGAATCATTGACCCACCCGAATGGGCCACCATCGAGCGGGGATTAAAACAACGGATCACCGCCTTGAACCTATTTATCGACGATATGTACCACGATCAGAAAATAATCAAAGACAAGGTCATCCCGGCGGATATCGCCTTATCGTCCAAAGGGTATTTACCGCAATGTTCAGGATTAACCCCATCGAAAGGAATTTGGTGTCATATTACCGGCACGGATTTAATTCGTGACCGGGACGGCCAATATTATGTTCTCGAGGACAATCTCCGATGTCCATCGGGCGTCGCTTATGTCCTTGAAAATCGAGAAATTATGAAGCGGGCGTTTTCAACACTGGTCCAATCCATCGAAATTGAACCCGTCTCCAATTACCCGACTAAACTCCTCGAGTTGCTAAAATATGTTGCGGCTAATGACCAAAGAACCTGTGCCGTGCTCACCCCAGGGATATATAATTCGGCCTATTTTGAGCATTCCTTTTTAGCTCGGCAAATGGGAATTGAATTGGTCCAGCCCAACGATTTGGTCGTCCACAATCATTATTTAATGATGAAAACCACTCGGGGATTGCAGAAAATCGATGTATTGTACCGGCGGGTTGACGACACCTACTTGGATCCCACCGTATTTAATTCCGATTCAATGTTGGGTGTTCCCGGGATTTTCGACGTGATTCGGCGAGGAAATGTATCGGTTGTCAACGCTCCAGGAACCGGCGTAGCCGACGACAAGGTGATCTATTGTTATGTTCCGAAAATGATTTCGTATTATCTAGGAGAAACGCCCCTCATTCCCAACGTTGAAACCTATATCTGTTCCAACCCGACTGATCTAGACCACGTCCTAAACAATTTGGATACGTTGGTGGTGAAGGCCGCCAATGAAGCCGGCGGCTATGGCATGCTGGTCGGTCCGCACTCCACCGTGGCCGAGCAACAGGAATTCCGTGCAAAACTCCTCGACAACCCTCGAAATTACATCGCACAACCCACGCTTCAGTTCTCACGCTGCCCATCGTTCATGGGCGAATCAATTGAAGGTCGCCACGTCGATCTTCGCCCATACATTTTATACGGCGAGGACATTTACGTCTTACCCGGCGGACTCACTCGAGTGGCGCTCCGCAAGGGATCTTTGGTGGTAAATTCATCGCAAGGTGGCGGTAGCAAAGACACTTGGGTGTTGGCAAAATAAGGAGGATATTATGCTCAGTCGAGTCGCCGAATCGATGTATTGGATGAATCGTTACTTAGAGCGTGCACAAAATTATGCACGGTTTATCGACGTCAATCTCAATATGTATTTGGAACTGACCCCAGATTTTGAAGAACAATGGTTACCACTGATCCAAACCACCGGAGATGAACAGGCCTATCGGACCATGTATTCCGATCCATCCCGTGAAAACGTCATTCGATTTTTAACCTTCGATGCAAATAATCCCAACTCGGTCTTGTCCACCCTTTCCGCCGCACGAGAGAACACGAGATCCATCCGAGAGTGTATATCTGGCGAGATGTGGGAAGCGATTAACACCACCTATTTGCGAGTAAAGGATGCTCAACGACAGGCCCACTGGAGCATCGAGGAATTATTTGAATTTTTTCGCGAAATCAAGCAATCCTGCTATTGGGTATCGGGAATCGCGCACACGACACTTTCGCACACCGAGCGATGGCACTTTGCGATGCTTGGGCAATACCTGGAACGAGCGGATCAGTTATCTCGAATACTCGATGTCAATTCCTACTATAATCTCCCCAAAGAAAGATCCAAACTGTCGACATTTGAGCTCATCCAATGGGTCGCCATTTTACGGTCAACGAGTGCGTATGAAATGTATATTCAAGATTACGGGAGTCCACGGTGGCACCAGGTCGTTGAATTCTTACTACTCAATGCCTATTTCCCAAGAAGTTTGCGCTATTGTTTGGAACGAAGCCAGGTATCGTTGCATGCCATCACTGGCAACCACATTGGATCCTTCCAAGGGCCTCTCGAAAAAGCCTTGGGTCGAATTAAGGTCAATTTAGATTATATCGAAATCGAAGAAATTATTGGGTTTGGCCTCCATGATTACCTCGATCGAATTCAAATACGCCTGAACGACGTGAGCAATGAAGTGGTCAGTACATTTTTTGCGCCCAATGAGAATTTACAACCAGTCGGACAAGGTCTTCATATTTTTAACACTTAAAAGGATAATTATGACAACTCAAACAAAGGAACACACAATGAACGTATATGAACAGTCTGTCGCTATGCATCTGGAAAATTCTGGAAAATTGGAGATCAAATCGAAGGTAAAAATTGAAAGCCGAGAAGATTTATCCCTCGCATATACCCCCGGGGTGGCCCGCGTATGTGAAGAAATCGCCGCTGACGTCGATAAAGTCTATGATCTCACGATCAAAAAAAACACTGTCGCCGTGGTATCCGATGGATCCGCCGTGTTGGGCTTGGGCAATATTGGTGCGCATGCAGCGATTCCAGTTATGGAAGGCAAAGCCATCCTATTTAAGGAATATGCCAATATCGATGCATTTCCAATTTGTATCCAGAGTCAGAATACAATCGAAATAATAAATATTATCAAAAATATCGCACCGGTCTTTGGCGGTATTAACCTCGAAGACATCGCATCACCACGATGTTTTGAAATCGAATTAGCCCTACAGGACCTTGGGATCCCAGTTTTTCACGACGATCAACACGGAACCGCAATTGTCGTACTGGCCGCATTAATCAACGCGGCAAAAGTAGCCGGCAAAGCGCTGTCTGAACTCACCGTGGTAATTAATGGCGGCGGCGCTGCTGGAACGGCCATTGCTGAACTCCTGTTATGCCTCGGCCACGACCCGTTACTGCCTGTCGCCTTGAAAGATATTTTAGTCTGCGACTCCAAAGGAATCTTATATGAAGGGCGCCCCGACCTGGAATCATTACCTGACAAACTCCGCCTCGCCATGAAAACCAATCGTAACAAAAAATCAGGCAAACTATCCGATGCCATGAAAGACGCAGATGTCTTTTTAGGGGTATCAGTTGCTGGCGCCGTTACACAGGAAATGATTCGAAGCATGGCGCCAAAACCGATTGTATTTGCGATGGCAAATCCAATACCGGAAATTATGCCGGATCTTGCCAAAGATGCCGGAGCCTATGTCGTGGGAACCGGGCGGAGCGATTTTCCAAACCAAGTGAATAATGTACTCGCATTCCCAGGAGTATTTCGGGGGGCAATGGACGCCAAAGCCAAAGTGATTACCAAAAACATGAAAATTGCCGCGTCGTTAGCGTTGGCAAATTCAATCGAACCGAGTATCGATGTCATCCTGCCATCAGTCCTAGACAAATCCGTGACCTACCGCGTCGCTGAGGCGGTTGGAAAGGCCTGGAGTCATTAGACCGGCCGCCAAGGACTCAACTGGCGACCGTATCGCTGACGCGGTCGCACGGTTTGGGGGAAGCTGGGCATTTATCGGGCTATTTTTAGGGAGCATGTCCGTTTGGATCGCGACCAATATCTGGTTACTCCGACGACCATTCGATCCATTCCCCTTTATTTTACTCAATCTCTTATTATCTTGCGTCGCAGCGATCCAGGCACCGGTGATCATGATGAGTCAGAACCGCCAGGAAGCTAAAGATCGCGCACGAGCCGAGAAAGATCTTCAAATCAATATCAAGGCCGAACATGAAATCAAGACATTACATGAAAAATTGGAGCGACTTCAGGCCAGTATCACCGAACATCATCAGGCGATGACCCGGCTGTTGGCGTCGCTCGAAACACGCGACCGATAGAGGGTTGAGTCCGGGCGAAGCAACGGCCAAACGAGGGAAGCGAAAACTGATCCCGGACAATGGATGACAGCCCGTCGCTACCGCCTTCATGAAGGCTTGCTCTAAGCTCAATCTCAACCAAATTTTCACAACCTGAAATAACCCAAAGGGGAATGCGGATACCGAACGACTGTTCCGAACCTTCAACGTAGACCTCATTTGGCCCAATGAATGGACGTCTCCCTTTCAACTTCAAGCCGCGCTGGACGCCTGGTTTATCGCCGACACCACCGATTTCCCCCAGCAATCCCTACAGTACAAAACACCGGCTCAGTTCAACTCCGATTTCGTCCAAAAACGAACTGCCAAAAAGGAGGCCCGAACCCAAATTTACTCTCTATCTTTCGCTTGATTTAACTGGGGGCATTACACATGGACACATAGTTGCCCCAGTTCGACATTCGAAGACCTATAGCTCACAAATTTCTCGAACCTGCTTTTGCTCAGGTTTCAGGGGAAATATTCAGCTCAAACCCACGCTTGGGTTCGATATATATAGGAAAAGTTGTGTCTAGGGATATAAAACAGAGTGGTGCGCCCGGAGGGAGTCGAACCCCCAACCTTCTGATCCGTAGTCAGATGCTCTATCCATTAAGCTACGGGCGCACAGAAGACATATATTAAATCAGGTTCGCCAATGCTGCAAATCGGCGGCATTACAACGGTTACTTCCGGCTACCGCTCTGTCCGTTACGCACGCTTTGCTAGTTTTTTTGGGGCGGGGGTTGGTTGAGACGGACTAAGAGACGGACTAAGAGACGCCCCAGAGAGGGTTCGTAGAAGGGTTCCTTGACGTTCCTGCCAAATCTCTAATCTCTTACGAATATCCGCTGTGCGAGCCGACTCACCGCCCGCGACGGTTAATTGGAACATGTTGTGAATCTGTTTCACATACGTCGTTGGTTCATAGAGCGACGGATCCTTCGAATTAGGAGGAAGCGAAGGCAACCCTGTTATCGGGTAAGATTGTTCATCGACATCACGGAGAGAGTAATCCAACGCTTTAAGCCAGGGATAATCATCTCGGTTGGCTGTATCAGGAGGAAACTGTTGGTTCAGAAAGTATTTGAGCGTGCCTTTTTGCGTAGGTGAACATTTACGTATTTCTTGTTGGATCAATGTAACCACACGGTCCCGGAGATTTTGTTGTGCAAGACTTACGGCCGCCCGCGTATTATCCGTATCCCATAGACCTTTCCGCATGAGCTGTCGACATTGGGTTTCCAGTTTACGACATACGTCATCCCGGAGTGAGCGAACGGGTTCGCGAAGCGTCCTCGATAAAATGTTTCGAAAATCCCAAACGGACTTAATTGCTTCGACCTCGCTGAGCGATAGGGCTTTACCATCTTTCATTGAAACACATTGAAGATTTGCTGTTAACCAATGGATTTTAAATAAATCATCGATGTCGCCGTACGACAACACGTTTTCAAGAGCCTGCTTAACTTGACCTCGTTCGATTTTATAGGAGATAAATGCGCGTTGACGACTGGCTTCGCCGCTTTCTCCGACACTTCTGGCACTGTCGATAAGCTGCGCTTGTGTTGTTATGTCTGAAATTTGGGAACCCAGCACCACCGTCACGGGAACAGTAGCGGCAACACGTGTCGCACCCGAATCCACCCCACATCGAAATCGTCCCAAATGCTGATAGAGACTATTTTGAGCGGGAACCTCCGTATAATAGATCCTCTGAGACGCCACTTTTGGAGGTTTACTTAATTGCCCAAAATCCCCCCCCACGGAATCGGTTGTGTACAAACAGATGAAACGCTTATTCAGATTCGAATGAATCTTGTCACCAAATGGTTGGGTCGTAACCTTTCCATTGTCTTGGGTGATTATCATCAACTTCCCGTCATGGTCTCGATAAGTGAGTGCAATGTCGTCGTTAGTGAGGCTTGACACCCAAGATTTTAAAATGGCGTCATCCGCTTCTGTCGTGTCGTGATGAGGAACTTGAAGCAGCATACTGTTGCCAGGCTCGGGTAAGAGGGAGCGATCCAGACCACGCAATATGTCGTTCAGTGTCCCAACGGATGCCGACTCAACAGTGATGTTTCGATTAAAATGAATCGCTCGTCGCTGAGACAAGGACAGGGGCTTATCGGGAATTGCCGGTCCGGTGGCTAACTCCGCATTTATTAATTCTATTTTTTCTGTATATTCAGCGATTTTTCCCCTATAAAAATCTGTTAATTGCGTGACACTTCTGCCCACTTGATCTGTATCTTCCCACGCGTACACCCCCACCTTGTCATCTTGAGACATTTGACGCATTACTTTACGATTCCGGATCCAAGTATCGGGTTGGCTCGATTTAAGATTTGATTTGTAAGACGAATGCTCTGCAGCCAATTTCGTTAAATTGTTCGTATACAACTCTTTTTTTCTTTCATATTGCGCTCTCTTTTCCTCCAAAATTTTGGCTTCTTTCGATGCCGACATCAACACTTGTCGTGACGGCACCCCCAGGTCCGCCGCCATCCCGCTGACTGACTCGTAGACTGTTGACACCGTCAATGGCGAGTCGGTTTTCTGGACATACGCCGAATGATCATACTCGTCGAAAAACATGATCATCGAATAAAACTGTTGTTTTAACGCCTCGTCCACCTGAGCACCGGACATCTCCTTATGAATACCGTCCAAATCCTTGGCGGTGCAGTACAGGTGCGCGAGACCTGACCGATGTGACCTCGCCCAGTTCCTAAAATCAGCCAGCGATCGAACTCGAACCCAGCGGGGAACCGCCGTTTCATCAAACGAGGGGAAGGGTGCGACGTGAAGCATCGCCTTAATATCGGAGTCGATAGGAACAATATCCCCCACTAGTTGAGACAAAAAGGTTTTGCCTGCCCCGGTGCCCGCACTACACACCTTGCGTGCGCCGCCAATACTTGCCGTAAACACGCCCAAAATCTCTCGAGTCTGACTCGTGGTAATGACACTTCCCTTTAATTTTCCGGAAGGAGCCATCAATTTAAGGGCATTGACCAACACGGTACGTTGGGCATCGATTTTTCTAGATTGATCGACATGTTTGACGAGTTCAAACATCACTTCCGCCGATGCGGGGGTCTGAAAATATGTCAGTGCGGCCGATTTGGACGGGTCATATTGCACCTCGAGAAGTTTTTGATGGGTTAATTCCAATACGCGGTAGGTGTGAACGATTTTCATCAGTGCCAGACCATGATCCGTAAACGACGTCCACTGAATAGAGTCGGGATTATCTTGGATAAGCCGGACCACTGTGGACAATTCCACGCCATCCGTAAACTCTTTACGAAACTGCGCCGAAAATTGCGATTCCAACTCTGTCAATCGAGTTTGGACAGTGGTTAAATCACGGTCTAAAGGGTTGCGCCCCGTTATTCCCAACCAGTGACCCTTTGTCAATGTCGGCATCGTACATTCACGCCTCACCACGCCACCCGGAGACGTCACATCCAGGCGCGCCGGCGCGTCATATTTTTCTTTAAAGTCGGACACCGCAGCAATTTCGAATTGATGAAGTTTGTTCTGATATTCACCGTCTAACTGGTCCTCGATGGTCTGTTTAAAGTTGGAAAATCTTGATCGGGTTGTCTCGAGCGTCGAACCAAGAATTGAAGTTTTTTTCTTCGCTACCGTGTCACTAACTTCGAAGCCATAGGCCTTCGCCACTTCTGGCTTGCTAAAAATGTCGGCCAGCGCCGCGTTGAATTTATTGTAAGCTTTTTTAACAGTAGTCCAATCTCCGCTCCCATTATCGCCGGTATAAGGTGTACTTTTTATTTTGTCGTAAGTCGTGAAGCTAGCTGTCACCAACCCCCCCAACGCCTCCCAGACACCGTCCACGATGGTGGAACTGAGTTCTCTCGGTGGCGGGGTGATGGTGAAGATTTGAGCAAGTTGTTCAAAATTATCGGGCTTATCCAAACTTGGTGGCCACGTGGGATTGGCTTTCACAGGCCAACCCTGTGCCTGACCCGCAAGGATAAGGCGAACTTTAAGTATGTCGATGTTAGCGCTGAGTTCAGAGAGCGATAGGAGTTTATTCAGAATCGTCGACGATACGGGCTCATTATTAACTAATTTTGTCACAACGGCCGTCGCTAATTTTTCATAGGCTTCCGTTGACAATGGGACGGATTGTTCACAGGCGACATTGGCGTAATTCAAAATGTCAGTCGAGGTAGAGGCATCTTCCGATAGAATCAAGTCTTCGAGAAGGTGGAGGTCTCCACCATCTGACTGTACTGGAAGCCCCAAAATCCGGTAAGCGTTGTGGTCACGAAATGTCGATTTGAGCCGTTCCTTGAGGGCTTTTTGTTGATTTTCACGATCCCATTGGCGTGCCTTCGTCATAGCTGCGGGTAATTTATTACTGATTGATGTCTGCAGCGGTTCCAATGTCTTAGGTGGTCCGTCACCAAGCTCACGGGTAATGGCGTGAAACGATTGAGTTAACTGCTGAACCCGTTGCTCGTGGGTTTGAGTTGTGTCGAGGCGAGGCTCACGACCATTAACCGTGATGTACTGTTCAATTGCAGTGCTAATCGTTTCAAGTTCCTGCTTCAATTGCCGCTGCTTTTTATCGATCGAATTCGTAACAGCCGCCACCTGGTCGGTGTAATGTTTAACGAGTGCCTGGCGATCACTGGGGGGCCACACGCTTCCATCCGGGCGTTTAATCTCGCCCTGAAGTTTCGTTACAATATCAGCCTTGGCCTTTAGCTGCGTCAATTGGGCCGATAGTTTGAGCAAGTCAGGGAGAGATGCGGGGGTAGTTTGGGCTAGCGGCGTGTATTTCGTAATGAAATCCTCTAACTGCTGCATCGCCTCGAGGCGATCCGTCACCTGTTGAGCTAGGCGTGCCACCTCCTGGTATTTTGTAGCGATGGCGGTTACGTTTTCTGAGTTGATGGTCTGGAGCTGTGTCGCAAGTGACCGGCTCACGGTGGGCGGTATTGACAGGGATTGATTAGCTAAAAATGCACTAAACACCTGCTCGATAGCGTCAATGTCAGTGGCACGTTGTTCGGCCGCACTTTGGGCCGCTGTCAGCTGAAGACTCTGGGACTTGAGGCCGCCGACCAACTCATAGACTTGGGGAAATTCCACTAACGGCTCCCAGTTCTCGACTAACTCCGACACCATCGTAATTCGCACCGTCGCATTCGCCAAACGGTGCTGCAGCGCGGCAATTTGAGTACCAGTGCCGAGGTCGGAGCCGACTAAACCGTGGGTTTCAATTACCGCTTTCGCCACTTGATCGACCAACGGTATATCCGTCAACGTGGGGTTGGCTCCAACACTTATACTCACCCGATCCGCCGCCGCATTCACCGCCTTTTCTAGGCGTTCTCTTACTGGGTCTAAGTCCTGGACGGCATTATTTTGATCGACCCATTGATTAACGGCGGCGGATAACTTCGGTAAGGGGAATTTATTTTTCGATTGCTCGTCTTTCGCAATTTCTTTAAATGCAGCAACGAGTTGATATCCCTCTTTTGCCTGGGTCGCGACCTTCTCCAAGTCCGACACGGTCTCCGACTGAATCGAGGAGTCGGGCGGCGTCGGCCAAACGTTACCGGTGGATATATAGGCCTTGAGGCCCTCTACATACCTTTGCGATTGACCTAACCTATCCAGCATCTCGGTTAATTCGCCTCGTTTTTGAGTGAGGGCGGTGTGAGTGAGCGTGAGCGACTGACCGGTTTCCACCGATCCGAAATTGTCTAAAAGGCCGTTGTAGGCGCTATACGCCGCCTCGAGCCGCGTCAATTTCGCGTTGTAGGTGTCGAGTGCCCTGGCGTACTTGTCCAAGGACATCGCCCCTTTTTCCGGAAGGGTTGCCTGCTGGACATCGGTACCGAGTTGGACCACAGCGGCATCATATTGATCGACCTTTTGAGCGAGAGCGATCAAGTCAGTAGTTTGGTCAGTAGTTTGAATTAAACCCACCTGTGTCCTATCCAAACCTTTTAGCTCATCGACGAATTGACTTCGGAGGTTAAAAAGGCCGCTCATGATGGACAATTTGGGCCCACTTAAGTCCACACCCGGAACTAGACCATTCCACTGAAATTCTGAAAACGTGTTGTTCATCTTAAAATGCTCAAATGCCCCATCAATCGTGGCTAATTTGGCCTTAATTTGCGTGACTATCTGGATCGCCGTGGCGTGTTGGGCGTCAATAGCCTCTAATCGTGTCCGAATATGATCCCCGACTGCGTC
The DNA here is from genome assembly GCA_010028705.1 of bacterium. Classification (GTDB taxonomy): domain Bacteria; phylum Margulisbacteria; class Marinamargulisbacteria; order SXXA01; family SXXA01; genus RHAI01. The sequence continues at coordinate 1,079 of RHAI01000039.1, read as the reverse complement.
AACTTTACCATCTATTCCCAGTCTACTCGCCACATCATCGGTGAGTGTGTCGATCGCCCGGCCCAGCGTTTCCAAGGGCGCTTTAAGCTGGGCAACATGCTCCCTGTTGGCCGGTTGGGTGAGGGCTTTGTTGCGAAAGGCTCCATCTGCCCCATTTTCGCTCTCCTCATGTAGCTCTGCTACACCACGTCCAGCGAGAAACGGCGCATCTGAATCATTTTGCAACCGCCCCGTATTCAGCCTGGGACTATCCATCTCAGCCAGTTCGTTAATTTTTTCTAGTAGTTTGGTGCCGAATTCGGATAAGCCCCCTTTCACATCCTCGTGAGTCCATTTAGTGTTCGCGTCAGTTGCAGTTAATCCAACCGACACATCGTGAACCAATGTTGCCACACTTTCGGCTGTGAGACCTTTAGTTAACCGGGTGGTCCATCCACTAATCATCTGGGTCGCTTGCTCTTTTTCCGATAGCGTCTGTCGATGAGCGGCAATTTTATCTAAGACAGCTGTAAATAATGGTGTTAACTTATCATCAGTAATTCCTAAATTTACTAAAATTCCACAATTTTCTGGGGTAAGCAACGATCCGACAGCCACATGATGCGACGCCAGGGCAACGGCAATGCCGTGCAAGACCGTCAATCCATCCCGATCGGCGGCGTAATCGGGCACCGTAAATCGGTCAACAGAACGGGTTCTACCGTCCAACCTGGGATCAAATTCGTCCGCCACCGTCGTCAAAACGGTAAGCAATTGAGTATTCCGTAACTGGGTAAGGTAATCGGCAAGAGGCTTAAGGGCGTCAACCGATTCTGCCGTCTCCGTCAGCTCCGCCGAGCGATTCACTAACTCTTGGAGACCGATGTCGCCGTTAGCGTGTTCAGTCCAAAATGCCGTCACCTTACTCAAAAATGTCCTTTGAGCCGCCGCGACCAGCGGGTCTTGGGGTTGGATTGCTAAGACCGTTTTAATCGCCGCCAGTCTATCTTCGGGTGAGGCGGAGTCGGTGTAACTGGCCATCTCGGTCAGAATCGTATTGGCGTGGTCTACCGCCGTCGTTAACTGAGTGACAGCACTGT
>RHAI01000038.1 GCA_010028705.1 bacterium | reverse complement strand
GTTGGTGCGTCGAGAGTTCGCGATTTGTTCTCTCAAGCTAAGAAAAATCAGCCGTGTATTATATTTTTAGATGAAATAGATGCCGTCGGCCGGCAACGTGGTGCGGGCCTTGGTGGAGGGCACGATGAACGTGAACAAACCCTCAACCAACTGTTGGTTGAAATGGATGGCTTTGATGCGAAAAATGCCGTGATCGTCATTGCGGCTACAAATCGCCCCGATATTTTGGATCCCGCATTGTTACGGCCGGGTCGCTTCGATCGTCAAGTAGTTGTCGATAAACCGGACATTAGTGGGCGATTCGATATTTTGAAAATCCACGCAAACGATCGGAAAATAGACGAGATGGTAGATTGGGAGGTTATAGCCCGTCGAACACCGGGTTTCACTGGGGCTGATTTGGCAAATTTGGTGAATGAAGCGGCGTTGTTATCGGCGCGGAAGGGAAAGAAAATCGTCGAGATGCCGGAGCTCGAAGAAGCCGTCGATCGGGTTATTGCAGGGCCTGAGCGAAAATCACGGTTGATTTCTGACAAGGAAAAACAGATAGTAGCTTACCATGAAGTTGGCCACGCTCTGGTGGCGGCACATTGTAAATTTACGGATCCCGTTCACAAAATAAGTATTCTTCCCCGTGGTCTTGCTCTGGGATATACCCTTCAGGTTCCTGTTCAGGATAAACACTTGATTTCCAGGGAGGAGATTATTGACCAGATTAAGATTTTGATGGGCGGTCGAATAGCAGAAGAATTGAAATTCGATTCGATTACGTCTGGAGCATCCAATGACATTGAACGTGCCACCGATTTGGCACGAAGCTTCGTGTGCTCTTATGGGATGAGTCCAAAGATGGGCAGGCGACGATACGGGAAGTCCCAGGGGATGGTGTTTTTGGGACGGGACTATAGTGATCATTCCAAAGACTATTCGGAGGCAACTGCCAGGGAAATTGACGAGGAAATTCGCAGCTTGATCGAAACGTGCTATCGAGAGGCGACCGAAATATTAAAATCAAACCGAGATCACCTCGATGAGGTATCGTTAGTTTTGATGCAATCCGAAGTGCTTGATTCGACGGAGTTTTTAAAATTGATTGGCCGGGCAGTCGATACTCGTGTATCCGAAGGTGCGCCCTCATTGGGTAAAATCGAGAATATGACCATCGAGCCTGACCCGGTGATTGTCGATTCGGGCCGTAACGAGTAGAATGACTTGTCGTGTTCGGGGCGTAGCGCAGCCTGGTAGCGCACTAGCATGGGGTGCTAGTGGTCGCTGGTTCAAATCCAGTCGCCCCGACCATTAGTTGATGCGTCCAGCACTGTATATTTGTGCAACGCCGATTGGTAACCTCCAGGACGTTTCATTTCGGCTAATAGAAACCCTCAAGACAGTTAAGTATGTGTTGTGCGAGGATACAAGGGTTACACGTGTGTTGCTCAGTAAATATGCTATCGACACGGATACGATTAGTTTTGACCAATTTCGAGAGCGTCGAAAAGATAATTGGGTTATCGATCAAATGGCTGAGGGGCATTCATTAGCCTTAGTCTCCGATGCGGGGACTCCGTGTATTTCTGATCCGGGTTACTTCATCGTATCCCGTGTGCGCGAGTCCGGGTTTGACGTTATTTCGGTACCGGGGCCGTCGGCTGTATCTGCGCTATTATCTATAGCGGGTGTTGCGGTGGATCGATATGTATTTTCTGGATTTACTCCCAAACGATTGAATGATTGGCGGCCACTATGTGAATTGGCACGACAGGATCAGTTGCCCCTTGTCTTTTTTGAGTCGCCACACCGTATACAATTGCTTATTCAGTGGGTTGCCGAGTGGGATCCATTGGCTCATCTGGTCCTTGGAAAAGAGTTGACAAAGAAATTTGAAGAGGTAGTTTCGGGCACATCCGAACAGTTAGCGGGGTTGCCCTATCGGTGGGATCGGGGAGAATGGTGCGGTTTAATCGTGTTTAGTCCATTTCAGCCGTCTCGTAACTCTAAAAATGTAGTCACGCAATTGAGGGAATGCGGGTGTTCAAATCGTCAGATTGTTGATATATGTAAAAAAGTATTACATATTAATAAAAACGAGATATATAAATTTTTGTTATTACCCAGCGAAGGATCGACCGATGATTGATACACACGCGCATATATTTTTATCGAAAATGAAACCCGACGATTACGTCCGGTCGGCAATGGACGCTGGGGTTACCGGTATTATAAACGTGGCGATTAATTTAGAGTCGGCGGCTCTATCGGTTGAATTGGCTCGGAATTATTCGATGGTGTATGCGACCGCTGGGATTCATCCATGTGAAGGGGGCGAAGTCAATCCGATAGAGCAATTAAGGGATTTTGTTAATTCTTATTCGATTGTTGCTATTGGCGAGATTGGCCTTGACGGTTATCGCAGCCCCCTTTCCATGGAGGATCAAATTGTTCGGTTTCGATCGCAACTTGATTTAGCGAGAGAATATAATTTGCCGGTAATTATTCATTGTCGCGAAGCCGCCAATACGATGGCGGAGGTGATAATGGATTACCCTGACATTCGTAAGGTATATCACTGTTTTTCAGAGTCCGATGCATTTATTAATGCGGTTGACGACGAGAATACGATGATGTCGTTTACAGGTAATATCACTTATTCAAACGCCGAAAATAGTCGTCATGCGGTTAAGACTCTCCCATTCGCGAAAATAATGCTCGAAACGGATTCGCCATATTTGGTGCCAACACGATTTAAGGGGCTACCCAATCAAAGTGCTTATATTGGCGAAGTAGCTAGCCAAGTGGCAGAGCTTCGCGGCGTTAGTCGCGATACAGTGGCGGATGTCACAACGTTGAACGCCATTCGGTTTTTTGGCTTGTAACTCGTGGTGTCAGGGGGGCGGTGGTGGCTAGATTAGACGAATGGAAGCAGTTTGAATTGCTCTGTCACCGGCTGAGCGTAATGATGTCTGGCGGTATTTCCTTACATCGAAGCCTACAATTTTTGATAGATGATGCACCTGGGTATTTGCATCGTCGACAGTTAACGTTGCTTAAATCGGAATTAGAGCGTGGAGCCCCGTTTTCACGGGCCTTTAGGTATATACTTCCCGTTGATTTTTCTGGGCAATACGGGTCCATTGATCACCTGCCTAACATCATATTATTTTTGGATCGCTGGAAGGTGCGGGTTGCGGGTCGACGCCAGACAGTAATCGAGATGCGCAAACGCTGGATTTATCCGGCGATTTTGATGGTAAGCACCTTATCGACGATGGTCTTTTTTGTTGGTATTTTGGTGCCACGATATATCGATTTTTTTAACCAATCGAACACTCCCGTACCTGGGATAATATCATTGTTAATGAGGGTTCGTTCTGGTTGTCAGTCCCCAATTGGAGTCGGTGCTTGTATCGGGCTTGGAGTGGTCCTGCTGCCCGTCTTTCGAAAAAAATGGGCAGGCTGGATCTCGAGCGGCGGGGCAGTCAATAATAGTATTTCAGACACGTTTTGGATGATTGGGCTACTCCTTCAGTCTGGAGTGAGCTTGTCCGATGCGATGGGATCACTTCAAAGGGGCCGATATGTGCCAAAAAACTGGGTATCTTTTGAAGCATCCGTTCGTCATACAGGCGCATTTTCTGACAGTGCTTATTTGCACTTATCACTCAGTAAGTATCATCGGGAACTATTGCGGTGTGGGGAAAGTAGCGGCGATTTGTCCGGGGCGTTATTTGCTGTTTCGACCGAGCTTGAAACATATGCCATTGAACGAACTCAACGTAATTTGTCATATGTTCAGCCGTGTTTAATTTTAGTCTCAGCTGGCATCATTTTGATGTCCGTTTATATAACCATGGCGCCGGTTACGTCACTTATTGGGTCGTTAAAATAAGAAAGATGACAAAATAAATAAGATGTAATAAAATCCAGTTGCTGTCGGAATAGAATATGGGGTTGGGGGCTCAGGGGATTCTAAGCCGGCAGCCATTCGATGATGTTGGCATACACCGTCCGTATCGTTTATCGGTACTTTTTTTGAGCTGGTGTGTGGACGGTTGCAAATTCTGGTTTACTTGAACTTTATCTAGGAGAGTTGATGATGAATATCCGGTGTAAATTCCGAGGCCTTTGCCTTCGCCAAGTTATGCGATTTCAAAAGGGCTACGTTTGTCAAAAAGTGATTACCTCGTTACAGGTAGTCGTTAGATTCCTTCAAATGCCTGATCGTCGGCGGTCACGGACGGTGTTTCATTCGGGGTTTTCGTTAATTGAACTCATTGTAGTTATCGCGATTATTGGTATTATTTCGGTCGTCGCGATTCCCAATTATACGGCGCTACAGTCCAAGGCTAAGTTATCGGCGTTGACCGCGTCAGGATCGACCATTCAAACTGCCCTTGAATCGTACTCTGTATCCTCAGGTGCCTATCCCACGGGCTCGTTGGACGGCGGGCAACTAATGTCTGTTTTGATTCAATCTGGTGATTTGAAATCAAGTCCTAAAAATCCGTATACGGGTGCGCCCTTTTCAAGCATGGACTCGGCAGGAAAGATACAGTATTCGTATGATTCCACTTCTCAGACGTATACATTGAAGTTGTTTTCTGATTCGTTAAGCAATCCGGCGGTGACCCTTTCGAATTGAGGGGATAATCCCGAATGTCGCGAGGGGTGTTGTCGTGGAATGGACGGACATACGGCATCAATTCAATTACTTCGGTTGGAATAGGCTTATCTTTGTATTGGGCCCCCCCTATCCATGCGGTTATTGCCAGAATTATCAGATGCGGTCTGGTCAGGTACAGCTGTACTAATAGACACTGTTAGACCAGTGGCCTTAAACGATTCCCAGATGATGGGTAAGCTGTTTGGCCAGGTGAGGGCTTCCGTTCCATCGTTTTTTTTCGGGGTAGATTTAGGTTGGGAACATCAATCGTCATACTGATTAATTCCGTTTGGAAGGGGCGCGTTGACAGCTGTACGCTGCCATTTGAGTCAATGATAGTCGCACTTCCAGGACATATGAACGGCGGAGTATCGATCACGACATCACTGCATATTAGCCAGCAATTACTGTCGAAGGCACGCGCTGTTAAATCTTGTTTTTCTGATAAATGAGGTAGCATCGGACTATCCGTGGGCACCTTGTTATGCATTGAACAGAAAATAAATCGTGCACCCTTTAGCGAAGTAATCAGCGCTGGTTCGCGATACATGATGTCATAGCAAATGACGATTCCGTATGGAATGCCGTTTTTCTCAAAAATTGGAAAGTCGGACCCTGTGGAGTAGTAATTGTATGGGGCATAGGTGTAGGCTTTTCTGTATTTGCCAACAACGCACCCGTGCTCAATGACTACAGCCGTGTTAAAGATACGCTGTTCGTCACGCTCGTTCAAGCCGAGTATTATTGTTGGTGATGACCACTTTCCGAGTTCTAAAAACATATCTTTGGTTGCCCAACTGGCTAAATCAATACTATGGATAAATGCGTCCTCGAATGACTCAAAATATCCTGTCAAAAAACATTCCGGCATAAGGAGAATATCAACGCGATCTCGCGCCGCTCGCGAGACACAGTTCCTTAATGTATTAAAATTTTGGGTAATATTCCCGTTAGCGCAGCTTCCTTGGAATGCTGCAACTCTAAGCGTCGGCATTTAGCGAGTGTGTCTATTTAAGGGGGTGAGTCGTTTTTTTATTTTCTCAATCGATTTTTTGTATATTCGAGAAATTTGCGATTCAGATATTCCAAATGTTTCACCGATGTGTTTGAAGGTTAAGTCGTCCTTCGTATGCATGATTACGACAGATCGTTCTCGTGGAGTAAGCACCTGCATGGCTTCGGCTAGTTGTGTGCCATCATCGATGCTGTCTTGAAAGTCAGCACGGTCATTAATAGCGATATAGAGATAGGCGGCATCGGTGATCCAGTCGTAAAAGCGGGACGGATCTGATTTTGTAATATAACGAATATGATCCTTCATGGCTCCGATTATTCGAGATTTTGCTAACGGCCAAAAGTCAGCGTTGCGGCTTGGAAGCCAGACTTTCAAGGTTTCCAGTAATTCTAGATTTGAAATAGTGCGAAGGTCATCGATTTCGGAATCGGCCACATGGTACGGGAGGTGTCGAGAATATCGTTTAACAATCGCTTCAATTTGGCGGGTATATGATGTAAGAATTTGATCCGAAAATCGGGACATTAAATCAATTTTTATCGTATTGATAACTGGTAATTCGATAGTCTCCCAAATCTGATCTATCGTACTCATTCAAGTCCTAACGATTGGAATATTTTTGACATCAGTACCATTTTTTGGTGTGCATTCCATTCTTTACCCGGCAAAAATATGTCAAACACTTGCTGTGCCTGCCGCTCGATATGTTCCCTAACCATCTGAATAAGTAGCGGGTCATTTATGCCTAATGGATTGAGCTGGGTTGACAAGCGTGTAGAATCTCCGGTCGGCGTTGACCGACTACGTCGATACATACTTTGGGGAACCTGTTGGAGGAAAAAGTTGGCTTGGGTCTCATCGCCCGCCGTCCCGGACTGGGTTGGGGGTATTGAATCGTCTATCAAACTGTTCACGCAGTAATCATCGGTTGGATTGATTTCTTAGATCAATCACTAATAATGCCAATGGATTGCACTTTGACCTGAGGCACAATTTCGTTGTATGACAAGACGGCCAGAGCCGGATAATTGCGTTCGGTAAATTTTTTCAAATGAACCCGTAATCGGGGTGAACAGAGCGCGACTGGTTGTTTTTCCATCTTTCGAAAATTGTTTAAGTGTTCACCGATTTGATTTAAAACCACTTCACCGAGCTGGGGATCCAGTGCAAGAAATGAACCATATTCGGATTGGTGAACAGAGTTGATCATGAGTTCTTCTAAGCGAGGATCAATGGTGAACACTGTGACAGTATCGTCAGTGTCCATAAATCGTGAACATATTTGCCGAGCGAGTGATTGACGGACATATTCCGCTAGTAAGTTGGTGTCCCGGGACACGTGGGCGTAGTCGGCAAGACGTTCTAATATCGTCGACAAGTCTCGAATAGAGACTCGCTCTCTGACGAGAACCTGAAGTACCTTGTGAACTTGCCCAAGCGACAACATGTCCGGGACAAGCTCCCGAACAATGGCCGCGTTCGTATTTTTCACAAGCTCCATCAACGATTGAACGTTTTGACGGGTCATAATTTCATCGGCGTGCTGTTTGATTGATTCCGAGAAATGACCTGAAATAAAGTCGGTTAAGCTTTGGGCTGGAATGAAATTTTCTTGCAACACCTCGAGTTGATCTTCGGTGATCCATGCGCCTGGAAGGCCTGAATTCGGGTCGAGCGCTTCAATTCCATCCACGCCTTTTCGTTTGAGTTCGGATAACGTTTTTTGTACAAAAAAGTGACCGGGAATGGCTTCTCCAACTGCGATCCGGGTGCCCCGGATTTCAATCTGGTATGCGTTTGGTGGTAGACTAAGGTCGTCCATAACCCTGACTCCAGGAATGACAAATCCCAATTCCTGCCCAATGTGATATCGAACCAAGGTAATCCTTTCTAACAATGGGCCATTCTGACTTGGATCGATTAACGGGACTAGATTTCGCCCAGTCTTTAGGCTGATTGGATCCAGGCTTAACGTATTTAACAGATTTTCAGGCTTTTTAAGCGCATCTTTAGCGGCTTCCTGGTTGCTATCCATCGCCAATTCGTCTTCTTTACTTTTAGAGGAAATAATCGCAAAGGCGAGTCCCCCGGTCACACCTGAGGCTAACCAAAATGCAACGGTGGGCATTCCTGGGATGAATCCAAAAATAAATAAAATAAATGATGTCACTGCAAATGCTTTGGGTTGGGAGAAAATTTGTGCACTGACGTCGGATCCTAAGCTAGCATCAGATGCTGATTTTGTAACGACTAAACCGGTTGCGATCGATATAAGCAGCGCGGGGATCTGGGCTACTAGTCCATCTCCGATGGTTAGTGTTGTAAACACTTGCATCGCTTCGCCAATCTCTAAATCCTGTTGGAAACGGCCAATGATAATACCCCCAATGATGTTGACTAATACAATAATAATGCCAGCGATTGCGTCACCTTTAACAAACTTATTTGCACCATCCATCGATCCAAAAAAAGTTGATTCGCGTTCTAGCTTTTTTCGGCGATCCCGTGCTTGATCGGCATCAATTAAGCCAGCGTTTAGATCCGCGTCGATACTCATTTGTTTTCCGGGTAAAGCATCCAATGTGAAACGGGCGGCTACTTCGGCTACCCGCTCAGAACCTTTAGTTACGACCATAAATTGTACTAATGTGATGATACAAAAAGCGACAATTCCAACAACGAAATTTCCTCTGGTGACAAATTCTGCAAACGCTTTAACCATATGTCCGTCAAAATCTGCACCAAGCGACAAAATGAGCTTGGCTGAGGCAACATTGATCGATAGTCGAAACAGTGTGGTTACCAGCAGTATTGAGGGAAATGCGGCAAAGTCCAGTGGTTGTGATAAATACATGGCTACTAGCAAAACGGACACTGAAATCGCCATGTTGATGACCATTAAGAAGTCTAAAACCGCCGTCGGGATCGGCATGATCATTACTGATACGATTAAAATCGTAACTACGGCCAACAGTATGTCGGCGACGCTAAACAAATCTCGGAGTTGCTTAAATTTAAACATAGTTAAGGAGTCGCCTTGTTATTCAAATCACGACAATTTGCGATCAATATCGTCGTGACCTTTTTTTGCGAAGATTATACACAAACGCAAGGATCTCGGCCACCGCTTTATAAAATTGAGGTGGTATAGCCATGTCCGGTTCAACTATGGGGTAGAGCGCTTGGGCTAGGGGGGGATTTTCAACAATCGGAATGTTATGCTTCTCGGCGAGTTCTCGAATTTGTTGCGCGACAATACGCTTTCCTTTGGCAAGGACAAGTGGAGCGTTCATCCCATTTGGTTTGTATTCCAGTGCGATAGCGATGTGAGTCGGATTGGTGACCACAACATCGGCATTGGGTACTGAACCCATTTGACGGCCCATCGCCATCTGGCGGGCGGCCTCACGTTGACGTTGCTTTATTGTCGGATCCCCTTCCAGTCGTTTGTATTCATCTTTTATCTCTTTTTTTGACATCCGCATGGATTTCATATACTCAAAACGTTGGTAAAAATAGTCGAATATGGCGACAATTAAATAAAACATTCCGACGCGAGTGATGACCGTCATTACGAGATTTCCCGTGAAATTCATAATTTCCCAAAATCCCAATTCTTGAGAAAGTAGGACTGTTCGAAATTCGTCTTTAATTACCCCGATAAGTATCCATACAACCACGGTTATTTTAATGAGAGATTTCGCTAATTCAACATATTGCTTTAACGAAAAGAATTTTTTAAATCCCTCAATTGGATTTAGTTTTTCAAGCTTCGGAGTAATGCTGTCAAAGCTGACTAAAAAACCCGTTTGGATCGATTCGATGACGATTGCCACGGCGAAAACCGTCAATAATATTGGAAGGAGTGATTTTAAGAATGTGAACAGAGCGTCGCTTAGAAGGTGTCCGGCCACTGTCTCGTTAAACGGTTCGGAAATCGCTTGGAGTGTTTGGATGGTTGATATTTCCATGTTGGACCATAAATTGGTTGCTTGGGATTTTAATGTGTAAAAGGCCACAAAGATAAGGATGGCGGATGTCATCTCTTTCGATTTGGCAATTTGTCCCTTTTTTCGAGCTTCTCGTAATTTGTGGGGCGTCGGCTCTTCGGTTTTATCCCCTGAATCATCTTCACCCATTAGTAACTCCTGACAGATAGTATAGTAGCATTAATAGGTGGTGGGACAATTTATCCATAATTCGGTACACACTATTGATTAACCCTGGGACAGTGAATAGAAATACAGTTAACGATGTTATGGGTTTTATTTGAAAGCCTAATTGAAATACGTTGACTTGTTCAGCCACTTTGTTAAGCATGCCAAACCCAAAATCTATCATAAATACGACTAGCATGATTGGGGCGGCGAGTTGGACGCCGATTGCAAATAAATCGGTGGTTGTCGTCACGATAAACAGCATCCCTTTCGAGAAATTTACCGGATGGCCAATCGGGAGTAATCGGTAACTCTCGAGCAATGAGGACAATACCAAGTGATGCCCATCAATTGCTAGAAAAATCATAGTGGCCGTCCATTTCAGCAGTAACGACAGCAGCGGCAGGGATCGTCCTGAGGAGGGGTCTAGTATGGCTGATACGCTGAGTCCGGCTTGGGTGTCCATTAGGCTTCCGGCGAATTCAACGGCGATAATAAAGAAATCCATTATAAACCCGATTAACACGCCAATTAGAAATTCACTAATAAACATAAATATAAAGGTGAGGCCAGTATCTGGAGGCGAGATTGGGGCGGGTACAACATAGATCAGCAGCGCGGATGTCCAAAATGCAAATGCTATTTTTCCCAGGACGAAAAATTCCTTCCTCGAGAAGACGGGGGCGGATACCAACATTCCAATCATTCGAGTCATAATGAGAAGGAACGAAACGATTATGTTGGTAGTAATAAACATTTTAGGCGCGAGCTATCGAGCGTATAACGGGATATTTCGCCAAAGTTCCAAGGTCATCTCCATTACGATGCGAGCGACCCAAGGGAAGGTAGCCGCAGCTACTAATAATACTACGATCATTTTAGGTACAAACGTAATGGTTTGTTCTTGGACCTGAGTGACGGCTTGTAGAATCGCGATGAATAGACCAACCAAGAGCCCCAGACCCACGCTGGGCAATGAACCCAGAATAGTCACCTGAACGGCAGTGTTTAATATTCCGGTTATGGTATCGATATTCATCGGCTTAAATTCCTTTTGCTTGAGTTTGGTTTTCGGTCAATCGAGGACTGTAGAGTACTAAATTCACAGGGTAAAAGCATCCCCCTTGAGGAAAAAGTTGCACCGATAATGTTGAGGAGGATTTAGCGGGGACCATTGCAGAGAATATTTTTTCTGGCACTGAATTGAAAGTTCCTCCAAGCAGTCCAGTTTCGATGACTTTTTTGTTGATCATTAAAATTCCCCGGGTCACTCCTCCAGCGGGGGAAAATAACAGATTGACCTCACGTGCAAATGGAGATGGATTTTGGCAGTTTATCGTTATGTCGTAGGTCATGCCGTAGTTTCCCCTCAGAACAATTCCCTTTAAATTATCAGTTAGGAATGGCTCGTTTCCAATGGAAATATCTTTTATGGGCAGTTCAAAATTGTAAGTTACTGGTAGAGATTTAATCGCTGGAAAAAATGTTCCGCAAACATAGGATGTGCTGGGGGTATTTAAAAATGAAGTTGTCTCAAAATTAGAGTCCATAACACCAATAACTAGTTTAATTGATTCGGGATGTGCGGTTGTAAGTTCAAATATTCCGGTTGAGATCATGTCTGGCTTAAACGCATGTGAAAGAATAGTCAGCCGTGAGTTTGGGGGTACCTTTACGGTTTCTGTATCGATTCCTTGGAGGCCGTCCCAAAATAGTTTTGCGGACCGATGGCCTGCGTATATTCCGTCCGAGCTGGGGCCACCGAGCCCTTTTGTAATATGGATAGACTCAGGTTTATTTGAATTGTTTTGTAGAAGGACTCGTAGAGTTAAGTCGTGTGGTGAGCGGTTGACGTGATAGTACATCGTACGTGTACTTGTGGCTGGAATAGGGCCCGAGAATAGTATTCCAGGCTCTGAAATTTCTTCGGGATAGTTGCTGACAATCAATGCCGGTGACGCCACAACTGGAACGGCGACTATTAAAAAACATAACCCCAACAAGCTTAGGAACCGACTCATCGGTAACTGAGCAGAAGGCCCTGAATGATTAAATTCCACCCGTCAGTCAAGACAAATAGAAGAATCTTAAACGGTAATGAAATCATGGCTGGCGACAGCATGAACATTCCCAAAGACAAGAGAATGTTTGAAATAATTAAGTCTATTACGATAAATGGGATGAACAGGACGAATCCGATTTGGAAGGCAGTTTTTAATTCCGATATGATAAATGCTGGAATCAGGACAAAGACAGGAATCTGGTCATAGTTCTCAGGATACTTTACTTGTGAAAATTCGAGAAATAGTGCGAGGTCTTTATCTCGAGTATGTTTAAGCATGAATGCCTTGAAGGGTTTTACCCCAAGCTCTAACGCTTGCATTTGTGACAGTTTACCCTCGTTATAAGGTTGGATCGCTGTGAGATTTACTTGCTGGATCGTTGGGGTCATGACAAATACTGAGAGAAACAACGCCAGTGAAACAATGACCATGTTTGGCGGGGCTTGTTGGGTTCCGATGGCTTGCCGAACCATGCTCAAAACGATCACGATACGTAAGAAACAGGTGGATGAAAGTAAAAAAAATGGTATGAAACCAATCGACGACAAGAAGAGGAGTAAATTAAGCGTTCGGCTAAAGTTTTCAGAATTAGTCAACGGATTAAGGTTTAGAAGGCCTGGTTCTTGTGCAAAAATTAGCACTGGTACCAAAGTTAATCCGAATATCAATAGTGGTTTAATGAATCGTTTCATTGCTCCACTCCTTCAAAAGGCGAGTTTCTTTTCCCGAAACGCTAAGTAGTAACTGCTGATTGTGCAGTTCAATGATAATCAGGGTTGCCCCGGTGTCAATCGGCAATCGGTCCACGACTCGCATGGCCCCGGAAAATTTTTTCGTCTGCATTGATTTTGTGTATCGAAGTACGAGGTATAATATCGAACATAACCCGCCCAGAGTTAATATAACAGAGAATTGGTAACCGAGCAGGCTTGACATAGTTTTCTACGAGTTGGCTAATACCTGAGTGATACGGAGTCCATAGTTATTGTTAATAGCCACTACTTCGCCTTGGGCAATTATTTGACCGTTTGCGACCAGGTCGAGGGGTTCTCCGACCAACCGCTCTAACTCGATAATTGATCCTTCGGTTAACTCAAAAACATCCTTCAATGGAACTTGGGCACGCCCAAGTTCTACGGAAACGGTTACTGGAATTTTGCTAAATATATCTAGGTCGACCTTTTTCCCGTTCAATTCCTCAGTGAGCGTTGGAAATTCAACGTCGGCTATTGTTTGTTTAGGCTCTTCAAATACGCTTCCGGTATGAATTCTTGAGGTATCGGCGTCCGAAGAGAAAACTCCTTCCATTACCGGATCGATACCATTCAAAGGATCATCAAATACTTTCTTTTTAACCATTATTCAGCACCTCTTTAGCTAACTTCATATAGTCTAGAGCTCCTTTTGATTTCGGATCAAAATCAAATATTGTCTGACGGTGGCCGGGCGCTTCCGATAGCGCTACATTGAACCGTATGGGTGACGATAGTCGTCCTGGAAAAACACGTTCAAGACTTTCAATGATGTGTTGGGTTTTCTGATTCCTCGCATCGTAAAATGTTGGAATTACCTTACACACCGTTAACTCCTTGCGGAGTATCTTATTAACAATCTGAATGTTCTTCAATAGCTGCCGAATTCCAACAAGGGAAAGGTACTCCATCGCGACGGGAATTAGTACCTCGTCTGCAAACGTTAACGCGTTTTGGTTCATTATGTTCATCGATGGGGGGCAATCAATAAGTATGTAATCGTATCCAGTTACGGAATGGAGTAGGGATCGTAAAATTGTTTCTTTTTTTGGACGAGAGGCTAGCTTTACTTCGGCGACAAATAATCTCTCGTTGCTACAAATGATGTGAAGATTTGGGCGCGCGGTTTGGATGCATTGTGTGATTGGGCGAATGTTCATTAATGCATCATAAAGGGAAATATCTGTATCCAGTCCGAGGTAATAACCCGCCGAACCTTGTGGATCGATATCAACAATTAATACTTTTTTTCCTTGAAGTGCGAGCGCGTGGGCGAGGTTAACGGTGGTACTTGTTTTACCGGTGCCACCTTTGTAATTAATAACAGCTAGTCGTTTCGTCATAGTTTCATCTCATCCTCTAAGTCGTCCCACGAGAAGTCATCGTCGTCATCGCTGGCGGAAGTTGTGTCTGATTCGGATGATTCAAAGTGGTCGTCATCGTCAAATAATCCATCGTCCGTTTCAAAGTCTGAAAGTATATCCTCTTCGTCATGCGAGTCATTACCAATCGATAATTCGGCGTGTTCGTCCTCGAAATCAGTTATAGGAGCGATATCTTCTTGAGTAAACACGTCATCGTCTTCGACGCTAGTATGGTCATGCTCTTCTGTTTCAAAATAGTCAATTTCGTCGGTCATCAGCGGTGAATAATGTTCCGATGGTTCGGTGTTGTTGGGATCTTCGCCATATAACGACGGTGGCAACGTAGTGTCCTCTGGCGTCTCAAAATCTAAACGGTTTACTTCATCAAATGTTGCCAATGGGCCACTCGGCGATGTCGGTGTTGGGCTGGGAGGTTCCGTCGAGTCAAGAGTTGCATCCCAAAAGATTACTTGACCGCAGATGGTTTGATTTTTTACAACGGGTTGAACAGTGAGTTCTGCCGAATTTGACAGTATAAGTTTCAGCGGCGCATTCACCGTCGAATCCAGAGTTAAGATATCTCCCGGTTGAAGGCTCCTAAGATCATGCATGGTTAATTCGGTGGATCCTAACAATACCTTGGCAGGTATTTTTGCTTTTTGAAGGCCGGGTTCGTCGAGCGCAATTGTCGGCTGAATATTTCGGGTGGATAAAAGGTAATTTGAGAGCATTGTTCGAAGTAACGAGTTGGGGTATGCCCATTGCATGCGGTGCAGGGATCCTAGGCCAATAATTAATGTGTATTCAAAAATCACATATGATTCACGGGGGGAGACCTTCAGGTTTTCTTGGTATTTTCCGGCATAAAATTCACATCGTAGATCATTAAATAACGATGGATCTTTCCAGGTTGGGCTCAATAGGTTCGATAATTCCTGCATCTGTGTTTCGAGGATATCCGTTTCGATTACTGAAAATTCGTCAGAGTTAACAATTTCCCCTGTTCCGCCCGTCAAACGATTCACAATTTGCTCGGCTAGCGCCCAATCCAATAGTACATTTATTCGGTCACCCGAACGCGAAACTAGGTCGGATTGGATGATTTGACTAGTAGAATCGTCGACAAATTGTTTGTAGGTAGTTTGGGATACGGATATGGTATGAAGTTCAACTTTAATGGCCATGTCTGATGATAATTTTTCGCACAGAAGCTCTCCAAGTCGGTAATGCACCGTGAGCGCCGTGTCTAAGTATTCTTTCGGTAAATTATCAAAACCAGCGGCGTTGACTGCCGTTACTTCTAATGAATCAGAAATGCCGGTAATTGGGGATAACTTGGTCCAATCCCCAAATGAAGGTGATAATCGGATGGTTCGGGTGTATTTTCTATTTTTGCTCATGGTTGGTACTCCAATCTGACATTCATAGGGACGCCGTTTGATAAATACGCTGCCCCTTTATAGATCACTACGTTTTGGACGGATTTTTGACCCGATTCCAAATCACATACTATAAGGGGTTCTCCATTTGGAAGTACGTCCGCTGTCGGCTCGTCGATTCTGTTAGACGGAGATTGGGGGGTAGATTGG
>RHAI01000037.1 GCA_010028705.1 bacterium | reverse complement strand
GTTTTGATAATTCCTAGGCCATCTCGAAGCCATTGAATGAGTGATCCGCCAACAAAGACGCTGCCTTCTCTCGCATAGGTAATGGTGTCGTCTATTTTCCAGCCAACAGTCGTGATGTATCGATCGGTCGGGTGCGATGGAAGGTCACTCGGTGTCATCGCAAACAACCCAGTTCCATAGGTAAGCTTGGCGCCAACTTCGGTGCGTGCGCAATGAGCAAATAGACTCGCCTGTTGATCCCCAAGTATTGCAGTGATGGGAATGTTAGTTGGAGTCGAGGTCCCAAAATACCCATTGCTTGGCAAGACGGTCGGTAAGAGTTGCTGGGGGATGTTAAATAGATCCAGTAGTTCGGGATCGTACGATTCAGTCGTGAGATTCCATAACATTGTTCGCGATGCATTTGTAACGTCAGTGAAGTGACTTTTGCCATTCGTAAGTTTATAGAGTATCCAGCTATCGATGGTTCCGCACTTAAGCTGGGATATCGGAATGTGCGGGTCCTTGTTTTTCAAAATCCATTCGAGCTTCGTGGCCGAGAAGTAAGGGTCCATTAACAGCCCCGTTTTGTGGCGAATCATTGGTTCGTAGTTCATTAATTCCGCACATCGGGTAC
Organism: bacterium; assembly: GCA_010028705.1. Lineage (GTDB taxonomy): Bacteria > Margulisbacteria > Marinamargulisbacteria > SXXA01 > SXXA01 > RHAI01. Next base: position 15,553 of record RHAI01000037.1, on the reverse strand, counting down.
TGGTACGGCGGCATTGCCAAACGATTGCGTTATAAATCGGGAGGCCCGTTACGTGATTCCATACCACGACGGTTTCGCGCTGATTTGTTATTCCGATGGCGCTGATTCGGCGTAAGGGCCCCAGCGACTCAATGACCCCGTTTAAAGTCGATTGAACTCCTTCCCAAATAGCAATTGGGTCATGCTCGACCCAGCCGTCCCTCGGGTAAATTTGGGGCAGTTCTTGATATTTTGAACTTAGAACAGTCCCTGTATCATCAAACGCGATGGCCCGATTCCCGGTTGTTCCCAAATCAAGGGCGATAACGATACTCATGACTTCCAATTCAATTCGACAGATACCGCGGCGGCGCTGGGGACACATCCGCTTTTGGTCAGTCGAATGACAAGTTCTTGGATCGGAAACTGTGCCAATAGGTCGGTCATAATCCCCCGTGCGAGTGCTTCGAGGAGTTGGAAATGGGATCGACTGGCGAATTCACGGATGGCCAGGCAGACGGCGGCGTAATCGACGGTCCCGGAGATGGTATCATCGATCTCGGCTCCCTCCGTGTTGGTCCAATAATCGAGATCGACCACAATACATTGTGGCGCCGTACGCTCAAATGCATATTGTCCAATCGTGGTAGCGATTTGAAGGCTATGAATCGAAATTTTTCCCATGCAGAATCTCCTTTAAGTGACAGGTCTAGCCCTAAGCCAACTGTAGTGTCGCCTCTTTAACATTAGGCGTAGGTCAATATGAACCGGTTATTTGGTGTTTCATCGATGTGAAGATAGCAAATGGTACCATCATCCGGGTGTATTCGATCCAAGATTTTGTTCCACAACCCATTAATTACATGTTCAATACTTGTTAGCGTCCCCGAAAATTCGGGCAGGGAGGTTAAATCTTGGTAGTCCCATTCGTGTATTATCGCATCAAACCGTTGACGTAATGCTGTGCCGTCGGAACGTGAGGTATGAAATTGAGCCAGTACTTCGAATCGATGACCATGGGGCCGGTGGCATTTCCCATAACACGCGGTGTTTTCGGCCGGTTTTTTTTGGGGGTGTTGTAAAAAATGGGTGGCACAAAAGTGACTCGTGCACGTGATTATCGCACCGTTTAGTGATGGGGTTTCAAGTGCGACGACCCCGATTTGATCTCGCTGTTGAACACCGGGTAGCAGAGCTAAATCATTATCCATCATGGCACATCGGAGTTGATTTTCTGGGAGAATATCCCATGTCAGGTTGTGAAGTGGCCCTGACAGGTGGTAATGACCACGGGCTGTTTGTAACTGACGCACTATGCGTGAGCCCTCGATGATTACCGATGACGAGGGGTCTTCGATAAGTTGCAGCGATGTAGGAATATACGGGGTATCGGTGAATTCTCCGACTACGTCCTTAAATAGTGTATGAGCGATGTGCTCAATAGTTGGGACGCTGTCTGAAAACTGTGGGAGGTCGTTTAGAAAATAGTGATCATAACGGTGGAGTATCCGATCGGTCAGACGCGCTTTTAGTTTCGATAGTTCTACGACCATCCCTGTCTCAGGATCGATGGGACCCTGGAATCCGAAGTATGCGCTAAAATTGTGGCCATGGCCATAAGGACCCTGCGAATCGGGGCCATAGTGTTCCCAATTTTTTTCGGCATTCCACTGAGGGAGGTAGAGTCGGTGGGATGCCGCGAATTCGAGCCGCTTACTAACGGTGAGCGTGGGTATCAAGTGTATTCCAGAACTCGGTTCGTAATGTGGCGCTATCTTCAAATACCCCAGTGACCGCGGTTGTGACCATTTCGCCATCCGACTGAATTCCCCTGGCACGCATGCACGAATGTAATGCCCGAATTACTACAATTGACCCTTTCGCGCCGGCTAGATCATTTATGGCCGATGCAATCTGGCAGGTAAGTTCTTCTTGGATTTGAAGTTGCTTCGAGAATTTTTCAACAATTCGGGGGATCTTCGATAGCCCTAATACGGTTCCATTTGGCACATAACCCACCGAAACTATTCCTTCAAATGGCATTAAATGATGCTCGCAGGTTGAGAAAAATGGCATATTTCGCACAACAACCATATTTTTTGATGTTGTTTCAAAGGTGGCCTGCCCGACGATGGACCGGAGGTCTATCTGTTTCCCTCGGACAGCGTCTTGTAACGCTTTAGCCACCCGTTTTGGAGTGTCTATTAATCCTGGGCGAGTGACGTCCTCCCCAAGCAGATGCAATATTTGAGAAATATGAAATGCGATTTGTTCGGTAGTGGACATTATCCAGCGGCATTTAAAACGGCGCTGACATGGCCATCAACCTTCACGTTTTTCCAGTATTTTTTGACAATGCCGTTGGAGTCAATCAGTACGGTACTTCGGACGATGCCCATATATTTTTTCCCGTAATTACTTTTTTCTTGCCAGGCTCCATAAGCGTCGATTACCGCATTGTCCGGATCGCTTAATAATGTGATACCTAGATTGTATTTTGTGCAGAACGATTTGTGAGAATCTGTTGAATCTTTTGAAATACCAATGACCACGGTATTTTTAGTATCGAACGCATCCCGATTTTCAGTGAACTCAATCCCTTCGCGGGTGCAGCCCGGGGTATCATCTTTTGGGTAAAAGTAGACAACAACTTGGCGACCTAAAAACTGAGATAGAGTGACGCGTTGACCGTCTTGGTCCAGTAGCGAAAATTCGGGAGCGGGTTGTCCTTCGAGTAACATAAGTTTCCTTTCGGTTTAACGGTTTAAATATCGAGATATTACATGGTCAATACTGATTTTTCCGGGGCCAAACATGAGCAGAATCAGTGACAAGACGATGTAATTAAAATCTTGTAGCGACAGTAGATCCTGAATTGATCCGACGTCGGTCCATTGGGCAGCTATGATGGCCACAGTCATAATGATAATTAGGGGGATGGCGGCAATCCGAGTGGTGAATCCGATTAGTACGAAGATGCCACATATTACCTCGTGGGTGGATGCAAAAATTGCACTGAAATGGGGGTAGGGGATATTGATATCCATAAAAAATTGCACGGTATCGGGTAAATGCCTTAACTTTCCCAAACCGGCATCGATAAAAACGGATCCCAAAACAAGCCGTACTAAGGTCAATACTAGGAAGGCTGACTCTTCAAGGTACTTTACCGCTCTCCTGTAAAGGGTGCTTATCATTGGGGATCCTTCCGCATAATCCAAAATTTAGATGTCGCGCGACTCATCCAATCGTCAATGAATTCGGCAACGGTATCCATCGAATCATCGGACACCGAGCGTTCCATCCGATCATAGGCATCTGATAGGCAAGTAGGCGTGATAAATTGATTTAAAAACAATGCTTCAAGTGGGTCAAGACTTTCGATTTTCGGATTATAGTCGCTTTGGAAGATGATGAGGGGGACTGGATCCGTTTGAACGAGTTTCGGCAGTGATTCGACCTCAAATTCGATGGAGACCAATGTGCAATGAGGCTGCAATATCAATGGGGTGTCTGCCGAAAGTGTATTAATTGAGTGGATTGATGAAATTTCTGCAGTTACATTCGCTTTCTCCATTGACGCGAGCTGGACGAGTAAGTCCGAAACGCCCATGGACTGTAAAAAATTGGGGAAGTTATCGCCCAAATGGTAAAGCGAAAACCCCATGGTTGGGAGCTGTCGAATGTAGTTTTTGACAGTTGACTCCCACTGGGCATCCAATATTTCGGCTGTTCGAGGGAAATCTTCGGCGAGGGAATCGGTACATCTCGGCCAGAAGTCGCGGAGATAGGTGGATAGCCGGTCATCCGACCCGCGTTGGGTGGATGGGGTAATCCACTCCACCGATCCTAGAGTTGTTTCCGCGATAATGGCATTGGTCATCCAATTTTGGAGATCAATTAATCGGCGTGGTGGCGTTGGCATATATTTTTTTCGCAAGTGTTAACTCATGGATCAACTCGTTCCATGGTGGTATCGAATCATCGCGTTCAAGTACGACGGGAATGGAGTCGAAAAACTGTATACTTTCCCGATATAACTCCCATACAGGATCTGATACGGCATTATCATGACTATCTAAGATGAAATTATCCTTGACTCGATAACCGGCCAAATGGTGCTGTTTAACTCGATCCCGGGGCAGGGCCGTTATATAGTCGATGGGGTTGAACCCGTGGTTGTACCCAGATACGACGACATTGTTAATATCTAATAAGATGTAGCAGTTCGCAGTGCTCACAATTTCTGATAAAAAATCCCATTCAGTCATGGTGGAGTCGGTGTACGTTACATAAGACGATACATTTTCAAGGAGTAAGGGGACCTCCAAATAGTCCTGTATTATTCGAGCCTTCTCGCTAATAAATACCGCCACATCAGGAGTTTGCGGTACAGGAAGTAAGTTGTGCATGTAGAGATCGTGATGACGACTCCAGCATAGGTGGTCTGAAACCCATGGGGGATTTATTGCTCGAACAAGCCGCTTCAAGCGGTTGAGGTAATCCCAATCGATGTCGTCACTGCTTCCGATTGATAGCGACACCCCATGGGGAATGACGGGTACGATTTCAGCAACCTCAGCCAATATCGCGTGGGCACGGCCTCCATCCAACATAAAATTTTCAGAAATAATCTCTACAAAATCCACGTCGGACGGGTTGTTAAAAAAATCGCCATAATGGATCGGCCGGAGTCCGATGCCGAACCCCGATACCGAGCGATTACCCATAGATGACTATTGTTTTTCCGACACCTCTTGATGGGAGGTCGATGTGTCTATTTTTTTGCCCCGATGTTTTGACTCTCCTTTAGATTTGCAGCCGCTTTTACTTTTGCAGTGATCTCCGGATTTGCAGCTGTCCTTACTTTTGCAACCGTCATGGCTTTTGACACCGTCAGTGCTTTTGCACCCTTCCTTGCCCTTGCAAGAATGTTTGTCGGATTTGCTCATCTGCGTTGCGTCGGACTTGTAATTTTTAGAATCAGATTGAGTTGCTTTAGATGGTTCTGTTGACGATGTATCGGCGGCAAAAATGGGGGCGATTGATAAAGATGCCGAAACGACTCCAGCCAAAGCGGCGGCAAGAAATTGCGATTTTTTCATAACAATTATGACTCCTTCTAGGGAATGTAAGTTAGGTGTTGGCCGGCGTAATTGTTGCATCAACTATTGACTTGAGTCCAACTATTGCTGGTAATCGGGCGAATTTTTTTATTTGAATCCGCCCTCGCACTATTACAAAAAGTCGGGTTTCGGTGTACCTTTAAGATATTTTAAAATTTTTTTTGATTAAAGGGTCCAAATGCCAACACCATTACATCGTTTTCATATCCCGGTTATGGGCACAGGCTTCACGATCGACACCCCGATTAAAGTGGCGAGATTCGGCATTTCCTCGGTGATGTCCATCGGTGATGATGAATTGTGTGAGGTCATGCGTGAATATTATTCATCGCAATTCCATCGTCAATTTGAGCCCATTCTTAAGTGGGAATCTGACTACCGATCCCGCCGAATTACGGCCTACTTAGATTTGGTTCACGATATTGTGGAACAACAGCTCCATGAGATGAAGTCCCAGGACTTTGTGCCTGGCACAGATTTATGGAAGTACTTTGAGCTGCTACCCACTGATAGTCCGTGGCGTGTCGATTTTAAACGCTTGGCGACCATGTCAGATCCGTTGGAGCGAGCGGTCATTGAACAGCGGCTTCGGGATGTGGTCGTGGCGGGGTCATTGGATGTCAATATTATGACAAAAATTGATCGTCTCAATTATTCTAAGTACGGGGAGCTTCTTCCGGAGGAGTTTTCTGATGCGTTGTCTGCCTTGCGAGGCTATGCCAACAGCAAGTTGACGTCGTGCATCGTATTTTCGGCCGGATTTAACCGTCGGCTGTATGCGTACGTCGAGAAATTTTCCGATTTTTTTCCTGACTCTGCTGGCCAGATCAAGAAGAAAATCATACTTAAAGTTTCGGATTATCGGTCGTCACTGACTCAGGGGAAATTTTTTGCTAAAAAAGGAATTTGGGTATCGGAGCATCGTATCGAATCGGGCCTCAATTGTGGGGGGCACGCGTTTGCAACAGATGGATATTTGCTTGGGCCAATTCTGGAGGAGTTCAAACTTAACAAGGATGGACTAGTCAGTCACCTTCGAGATCTATGCAATGACGTGTTAACAGTGAAGGGTAGGCCGTTATTACCTCCGGATCAATCCATCAAAATTACTGTTCAAGGTGGGATTGGTACCTCCGACGAGCAACAGTTTTTGTTTGACCGGTTTGATGTCGATGCCACCGGCTGGGCGACCCCCTTTTTACTGGTTCCAGAGGTGACGTCTCTAGACGCTGTCACCCGTCAGCAGTTGGCCGATACAACCGAGGAGGATCTGTATCTCAGTGGTATCAGCCCGTTAGGGGTCCCCTTTAACACCTATCGAGGCTCGGCCAGTGAAACTCTTTTATTCGAGCGGGTTAAATCTGGTAAGCCGGGCAGTCCATGTCCGAAAGGATATTTGGTGTCCAATACTGAATTTACGTCCAAACCGATTTGCACGGCGTCGTCGGTTTATCAGAAACGAAAGCTGGCGCAGATTCGCGCGTCGGAAATGAATACCGATCAAAAAAACGCAGCCGAGCAACGTGTGATTGCAAAAACATGCCTGTGCGAGGATCTTGCCGCTGGGGCCATTATCGACTACCGGATTCCATCTAAACGTGATTTAGCTCCGGCGGTATGTCCGGGGCCGAATTTGGCCTATTTCTCTCGGATTGGAACACTGTTAGATATGGTGGGCCACATCTATGGCCGGAATAATATGCTGAATGACACGCCACGCCCGAATATGTTTGTCGCTGAATTTAAAATGTATATTGCGTATTTGGAGCGCCAGGTGACCGATTCCCTGGCGGGCATAATCGATCGGCGGAATGACTATTTTGCTGATTTTTTATCGAACTTGAGGGATGGTGTTGATTTTTATCGCCGCCTGGGGCGCGACTACATGGAGCGAAGTAGCGAATTTGCGGAGTCGTTTAATTATGAAATTAATCGCTTGTCAGATCAGTTGAGCGATCTGGCTAACGCTTACCCTAATTTCTTCCAGCCCGCAGTGTCCCAGAATTAAATATTTTTATACGCTAGGAGACAAATCCATGAATTTGAATTTACGAGTGGCTGCTATCCAGTTAAATGCGACACCTGACAAGACGATCAATTTAGCCAATGCGAAACGATTGACCGTGCAAGCTATCGAAAAAGGAGCTCGGTTTATCGTGTTGCCGGAGGCGTTTAATTTCCGGGGATCGAAGGAACTGATTCCGGCAAATGCGGAGCCAATTCCCGGACCATCAACGAAACTGTTTCAAGATTTGGCTCGAGATTATAACGTTTCAATATTACTCGGAAGTATTGTTCAGTCGATTCCCGGACAGGATAAAGTGTTTAATACGTCCGTGATGATTAATGGGGATGGGACGATTGTCGCCCAATACAATAAGATCCATTTGTTTGATGTTGATGTGGATCATAAGCAATTTCGAGAATCGGATACATTTGGGCGAGGTACCCAACCTGTTATTGCCACTGTCCTGGATGTTCCAGTTGGAATTAGTATTTGTTATGACTTACGTTTTCCGGAGCTCTACCGCCATTATTCCTCCTATGGTGCAAAAATGGTTTGTGTACCCAGTTCCTTTACAACCCACACCGGCCAGGCGCATTGGGAGACTCTAGTGCGGGCCCGTGCGATCGAGAATTTGATGTACGTTATTGCCCCGAATCAGTATGGAGTTGGTACGGGTGGGGTGGCTACTTATGGAAATAGTTTGATCGTTGATCCGTGGGGCCATGTGTTAGCTCGGGGCGACGATCACGCGGAGCAGGTGCTTGTGGCGGATATTGATTTCTATGGCCAGCAGGTATTGAGAAACCAATTTCCGTGCCTCAATCATCGGATTGATATTCGATGACGGTCCGAGTTCGTTTTGCACCGTCGCCGACTGGAAATCTGCACATTGGTACCCTTCGGACGGCATTGTTTAATTGGTTGTTGGCGAAGCACACGAATGGTGTTGTTGCGATTCGGATCGAAGACACGGATCTCGCCCGTTCTGACGCCGCGTACGAAGAGAATATTTTTGAGGGACTTCGTTGGTTAGGGTTGGGGATGGACGAGGGACCCTTGGAGGGGGGGGCGTTCGGTCCATATCGGCAGTCGGAGCGTAATGCGACAGGTCTCTACGCCCAATATGGGGACAGGCTACTGTCAATGGGACAGGCGTATCGATGTTTTTGTACCGACCAAGATTTAGACCAGGAGCGTCAAGCGGCAGACCACCGGAAGCAACCATATGTGTACTCCGGTAAATGCAAAGGACTATCGGATCATGAGGTTCGGTCTAAGGTCGATCAGGGTATCCCTTATACGATAAAATTCTCGGTTCCGACCGGAGGCGATATCCATTTAAGCGATATAATTCGTGGGGATATTGTGTTTGATCGCCAGTTAATTGGGGATTTTGTTTTGATCAAATCAGATGGTATGCCATCGTATAATTTTGCGGTGGTCGTGGACGATGGGTTAATGAATGTTACGCACGTGGTACGAGGTGAGGACCATATTTCAAATACTCCCAAACAGATCATGCTATTTGAATGCTTGGGTTTCTCCACCCCTCAATTCGCTCATTTGCCGATGATACTCGGCCCGGACAAAAGTAAGCTGAGTAAACGCCATGGGGCAACCAGTGTCACGGACTATAAAGCTCAAGGTATTTTGTCCGACGCGTTATTTAACTATTTGGTCCTCCTGGGATGGTCGTCCCCTGATGGCCAAGAACTGTTGAATCGTGATGAGATAATTTCGCGGTTTAGTTTAGACCGGGTGTCGAAATCGGGTGCCGTTTTTGACATTAAAAAGCTTAAATGGATGAACGGTCAGTATATTCGTCGTTTGGATTCTGAAGTGCTGCAACGTCACGTCATGCCCTTCCTACCCCAATCAATGCAACATGGGTTGTCGGAATTAGGTGCAGATCGACAGCGTGCTGCGATTTACTCGATTCGGGATAATTTGGATTTTTTAACTGATGCGCCTGAATTCTTAGATGTTTATGTGATGGGTGATGCTGAATTTAAGTTAGGTGTGGAATCAAGCGGGATTACAACATCAGATTTACCAACTATTTCTCAATTTTTGGGGTGTGTCGAGACGGACACTGTATTTACTTCAACTTCAATTGATTCTGCTTTGGGTTCAATTATTTTGAATTCTGGGTTAAATAAAGGGAAGGTATTTAAACCTATTCGAATTGCCGTTTCGGGCAAAACCTCTGGGCCTCATTTGGCCGAAGTTATTGCTATATTAGGTAAATCGGTAGTTATTGAACGATTGCGGTGGGTATTGTCCCGGCAATCAATAAATGGAGGTATGTAAAATGGAGGCAAAGAAAAAAGAGTTTTTGAAAGATAAAGTAATTCATCTGTCGATCGACGATTTTGACGTGGTTACAATGGTTGATTCGATGGGTAAAACGGCGTTTCAAGCTCGAAATTTAAGTCGAGCGGCCCAGATTTTTGATAAGATGCAGGCCGATTCAGACTGTGTTGTATTTTTGACTTTAGCTGGTAGTTTAATTAGTGCGGGGCTAAAGAAAATGATCACTCAATTGATCCAGGCGAATATGGTCGATGCGATTGTCTCCACCGGTGCCAATATCGTGGATCAGGATTTTTTTGAAGCATTAGGGTTTCATCATTATATTGGTACCCCGTTTGTTAACGATCATGAATTACGCGAATTGATGATTGACCGTATTTATGACACTTACATCGATGAGGCCGATTTGCGTGTGTGCGATGATACGATCGCTCAGTTGTGTAATCGCCTGGAGCCACGACCCTATTCATCGAGGGAATTTATTGTCGAGATGGGTCGATTTTTAGACTCAAATGATGACTATGCTCCGTTTCGTGGGGATTCCATCGTTTACAACTGCTTTAAAAAAGACGTGCCTATTTTTGTTCCCGCTTTTTCGGATTGTTCCGCTGGGTTCGGATTGGTCCATCATCAGTATTTTGCAAAAGGACCCAAGTTAACGATTGATTCTGCGGCCGATTTTCTGGAAATTACACAAATTAAATTAGCGCATCCGGACACCGGAATTGTTATGTTAGGCGGTGGAGTTCCCAAGAATTTTGTTCAAGATATTGTGGTTGCCGCCGAGGTGATTCGAGATACTGAGATTTCGATGCACAAATATGCCATCCAAGTTACCGTTGCGGATGAACGCGATGGGGCCTTGTCTGGCTCGACGCTGAAAGAAGCGTGTTCCTGGGGTAAGGTGGATACCGTGTATGAGCAAATGGTGTTTTCCGAGGCAACTATCGCGTTTCCGTTAATTGCGGGTTACGCCTATCACAAAAAGAACTGGAGCCAACGGACTGAGAAACGCCTCAATCGATTATTTGTGGGAACTCCCTCTCACGTATGATCTCGTATTCCAACGGTCGGTGGATTCCATCGGATGAAATGGCATTCCCGATCGTTGCGGATAGCGTTGGTTCGATTCGGGGGTATCGTATATTTACTGCCTGTAAAACGGTCGGTGGGGGTGTTTTTAGAGTCGAAGATCACATAAGACGTTTATGGGATTCTGCGGCCGAATTGCGGATGAATCTCCCCCATTCGCCAAACGAGTTGAGGGATCTACTGAGTGAAGCCGTTAAAAAAAATGCCGTATTGGGTAGCGAACTGTTGATTGAGATTTTTTATACTGGGGGGCCTGCCAGCGCGAATGGAACGTCACCATCGGGACCTGCACAGTTGTATATTTTGGTCCTGCCATTAACGCCTCCGACGCTCGAGACCTATCGTAGAGGAATCGCCTTGGCCACTTTTCCATATCAGCGGCCGTTTCCATCGATTAAATTGACATTTTATGTCGGTGCTGTAATTGCACATCATACGGTTGTTCCTCAATATAATGCCGATCTTCCATTGTTTGTGTGCCCCACGAGAGGGGATATTCTTGAAGGATCGATATTTAATTTTTTTGGAGTGATTAACAACGAATTAGTAACGCCTGTCTGTGACGGGCGGATTTTAGACGGGATTACTCGGCGCCATGTTATTGAATTGGCTCGAACAATGAATCTTGGTGTTCGGGAAACCGTTGTGAGTAACATCCAAGATCTGCATGAAGCGTTTATTACATCGTCGACTCGGAACATTGTTGCCGTGGTCCGAGTTGATGATCGGGTTATTGGTTCGGGTTCTCCCGGGCCGATCACCCAACGATTGATGGCGGCAATGCCAGGGCAAATTTCCTGATCCTATGTTGGACGTAATTGGTTTAAGTACATCATTTCAGAATGGCAACCAACGGATCCGTGCGGTAGATACCATTTCGTTTTCCATCGGTCCGAATGAAGTCGTTGGCTTGGTTGGAGAATCCGGATCCGGCAAATCAGTGACCGCGTTGTCGTGTATGAATTTAGTGCCGTCCACCGCGCTGGTGTCTGGGGAGGTAAATTGGCGTGGAAAGAATGTCTTGACCATGTCGGATAGGGATCATCGGCAATTTTTAGGTAAGGAAATTGGGATGATATTTCAAAATCCGCTGGCATCCTTGAATCCTGTTTTTTCAATTGGCTCCCAAATGATGGAAACAATTATGTTGCATCAGTCGGTCGATAAACGGACGGCGCGCGACATTGCGATACAGTTGCTCACCCAGGTAAAAATTCCGGACGCCTCCACCCGGCTTAATGATTATCCTCATCAATTTTCCCTTGGAATGTGCCAACGTATTATGATTGCGATTACACTTGCGATGAAACCACGCCTGATCATTGCGGATGAACCGACCGCCTCGTTGGATGTGACGATTCAAGCACAAGTGTTAGCATTGTTAGATGCACTGAGACGCGAACAGGAACTATCGATTTTAATGATATCCCATGATTTGGGAGTAATCGCTCAGTTTTGCGATCGAATTTTAATCATGTACTTGGGAAAAATCGTTGAAACAGGTACCCCAACCCAAATTTTTAAAATGCCCAAACATCCATATACTCAAGCACTGATTAGTGCGATTCCAGTTCCTGACCCGGATCTGCGGCAGAAACCCAAGTTGATTTCCGGGGATATTCCGAGTCCGGCGAACCTCCCGGCCGGATGTAGGTTTCATCCCCGATGTCCTATCGCGACCGATCGATGTCGTGACCTTGAACCCGAATTGATTGATGGTGTGGCCTGTTGGAACTCGGGAATCTGAACTGATTGAGTGACGAGTAATGAGGATTATGATTTTTGGTCGTCCCGGCAGTGGCAAAACGACTGCGGCCCACCAATTATCGTCTAAGTTAGGGATCCCTTGTTTCCATCTGGATAAAATTTTTTACACGTCGAACTGGTCGCCTCGTCCCTATGATTTGTTTCTGACAGATCTCATTCATTGGGTACAATCGGAACATTGGATTATTGATGGCAATAATTCGGCCTCCTTCGACACTCGCTGGGCGGCGTCGGATATTGTAATTTACTTTAACTTCCCGGTTTGGATATGCCTTGCTCGGGTATTTAAGCGGTATTTGCGGGGACGCTTGTTACCCACCGACGATCGAGCGCCCGGATGTCACGAGACGATTCGATGGAACCTGATTTCCTATATATTGAGCTTTGATTCGCGGATATTGCCTAAAATTCAGGAGATGAAACAACGGTATCCGACCATCCAGTTTATGGAGGTTACACATGATCAGACGTGGGCTCTTTTTGAGGAGTCGTTGGTTGCTTTAGCTCTATCGATTTAATTCGATTAATTTCCGAGTGACGATCGTAACTGTATCGCTTCGGCAACATGTATTTCCGAAATTTGTTCGGCCCCCGATAAATCGGCAATGGTTTGTGCCACACGGAGAATTTTATCGTGACTCCGACCGCTGACTAATCCTCTCGCTAAGTATGAGCCAATAAGGTGTCGTGCATTTGTGGAGATATTAACGGCATGGAGTTGTTGAGGGGAAAGGGTGGCGTTGGGGCCTCCCCGGTCGAGTTGTCGATGCTGAGCTGCTATGACTCGTTTCTGTATTTCAATCGTACTTAATTCAATGGGGACGGCCATTGACGGGTTCCAGTCCTCGATTTTTGGACGTGGAACATCAATAATGATGTCGATTCTGTCGAGAAGCGGCCCTGAAATACGTTTTATGTACTTACTGATTTGTTGGGGATTACAGGTGCATCGTTTGAGATTGTCGCCATGGTATCCGCACGGACATGGATTCATTGCGGCAACCAGTGAGAAATTAGCGGGGTAGGTGACGGATGCCGATGCGCGACTAATCGTGATTTTGCGATCTTCTAGGGGTTGTCGTAGAAGCTCGAGTATTGGTCGAGGAAACTCTGGGAGTTCATCCAAAAATAGAATTCCATTGTGGGCTAAGCTAATTTCTCCGGGTAACGGATTGGATCCGCCACCCACCATTCCAGCGTAGGATATGGTGTGATGGGGTGATCGAAACGGACGGTCCATCGACAAGACTTGACCGTGGTTTCCCGGAATCAGTGTTTGAATTTCTAATGATTCCAGTGCTTCGGTCCACTGCAGTGGCGGCAGAATAGTTGGGAGTCGACGGATTAACATAGTTTTCCCTGATCCGGGTGGCCCGTTTAATAGAATATTATGGTTTCCAGATGCCGCGATTTCTAGGGCTCGCTTGGCCATCCATTGCCCGTATACGTCATCGAAACTTAGTCCATTCCGATGAGTCGGCGGAGGAATTTTTGTGATTGGTGTGGGGACCCACTGGCCACTTGCCCAGGTCTGTATGTCGTTCAGTCGTTCGATCGGTATAATCTCGATGTTTGGAAGCAATGATGCTTCGGCTGCATTTTCGAATGGGACTACCAGTCGTGAATATCCTTCTCGAATTGCCATCAGTCCGATTGAGATGATGCCCCGTACGGGGCGGATATCCCCCCCTAATCCCAGTTCTCCAACGAATAGAGTGTTGGTAATTGTCGGGAGTTGGCCAGTGGATTGAAGAATACCGATGGCAATCGGTAGGTCGAAGAAAGGCCCTTCTTTTTTGAGTTCGGCGGGTGCAAGATTGATCGTGATTGCCCGGGCGGGAAACTCGTATTTACAGTATCGAATAGCCGATCTAATTCGGCTGCGACTTTCTTTGACCACTGCGTCGGGTAGGCCAACAATTGTTTCGCTTGGTAATCCGTTGTGGCATCCAACTTCGACACATACTGGATGGGCGGATGGCCCGGTAATCGTGGCGCTCGGAATTTTTACAATCATAAAGGCGATTTCCTTTTTAAAAAGTATTTTGTTGATCCGGAAGCGGGTATAAAAAAATCCGATCAGGGTGGGTGCTCGGATGGACTGTTGTTCTGGAAAAAAAAGTTGTCCGTGATAGATCGTTGGAACCGTTCAGACTCTGAGAGTGGTTTCAATTCAACGGTTTTACTAAATCACTTTGTTATTGCATTGTAAATTAATTTTTGTATTTTATCTAAAATAAATGACAATGGATTATTGTGTCTATTCGGTTTTGCTGGAAATAGTGGGGCATTACACGCCTTTAATATCCGATACTTTTTCACCCAACAATCTTGTAGGCACCAGATCTCGACACCGCTCAGTTCCTACTCAATAGATTTTCCGATCGCTGGGCTACATCTGAACCCAAACTCGCTCATTGGGCCCAGATCAATTTGCCTCAGGGATTCCAAGTACTCTCCATTGATCCCAAACTCAGACGCTCTCTCAGAACATCGAATCTCATTGAGCGCTTCAATCGTGAAATCAAACGTCGGTCTAGAGTCGTCCGTATTTTCCCTAATTTCGACTCTTGCCTTCGTTTGGTCGCTGCTATTCTCATCGAATTTAACGATGATTGGTCCACTGGAAGGAGGTTGTTCTCAGCCTAATTTTTCGACCCTATGAAATCACTTTTACAGAAATATTGTTGCGTAACCATTCCAATTGGTGGTGGTGGTTTTTCTCATCCCAAAAGTAACTTAAAAATAGAGACTTATCTCCTCAAGTTGGTCTCAAACCCTTCACCCAAAATTTGCTTTTTAGCCTCCGCCATCAAGCGATAGATCCGATTTTTGCCGACAACCACTCCATCTCGGTAGCGAATATACGCCCAAACGCGCCGATAGCCCCAATTGGGATGATCTTTTTTGATATCGAATATCCGATCAATAATCGGCTGATCAAGAAAAATTCGTCGCTGACTTCTCGATCGTTTCATAACAACTCGAGTTCTGTTTTTTTTAATTCAACGGTCAATGTGCCGATAATCGATTTGAGGCGATGAATATCCTTTTTTGCCTCAACTAATGCCTTGTCGGGGTTTGCTTCAAAGGCTTTTTCGCCATTATTCAACAACTGGTCACGCCACTTGTAATACTGGCCCTGGCTAATCGAATATTTGCTGCATATATCCGACACCGATAACTGGTTTTTTAACCCATCTAACACGATCTGTAATTTCTGCTTTGCCGTCCATTCTCGTCGTTTCATTTTAGTCTCCTTAGGCCA
>RHAI01000036.1 GCA_010028705.1 bacterium | reverse complement strand
CGACGAAATGACTATCAATATTTATTTTTCCGTTATTCGGTTAATATACCTCCTTAAATCGTTACCCCAATGAGAACCGGTGAGAACATCAATTGAGAACATCAATGCGTCGATTTATTGCGATTAGTCATATCCGACCCGAATTAGAGGCCGTGCCGGAGGCGTTCCGTGACCGATACGCCGTCGCTCTGGAGGCCGTGTTGGGCACTTATCCGCCCCCACCTAATGGGTTGAATCCAAAAACGATGGGGATCGTACGTCTCAATGGTGTCAGTGTATTAAATGATCCTGAGCTACCAGACCATATTAAAGAACTGGTCATCGATCGACTCCCTGAGATAACCCGAGATATCAACGGCATGCTCAGCCGTCAGCCGGACCGGTTGTTAATCGCACGAGATGGCACAGGTCTCTACGGCCCCTACACCCGTGTGGCCAGCAAGCTACGAGGAAATTTAATAAAGTTAATCGAACCATCAGGCGTCACATTTGGTCCCCGAAGTATGAAATTATTTGCCTGGTGTCGCGAGGAGTTAGAGCATACGGCTCATCCGCTAGTGGGATTTTTTAAATCTCAAGGGCATGGCGAAATATTAGCCAAACCGCTGTCAGATCTGTGGGATGTCTGTAACCTGTTGATTCTTCAAATCGCATGTGGAGACGATGTCGCTGACACCATCCAAAATGAAATAACAACGTCATGTTTTGCACGCATTCCGTTTGCAACTCCGGAAGAGCGCACCGCCGATCGAGCCACATTAGAGCGCTACTTCGATGGAATTTTCTTGCCGATGTTCGATCAGGGCATACAATTCTGGGACGAGAGCGTCGCTCAACTCGAGCAGATATTTACCAAGCCCTATTTCGATCAGACAGTCAAGCCCCGCGTGTTGGAATTATACGGACCCATTATGGACTCATTGACCTATTCGGCCCATTTAAATACTCAGCCCCACGATACAGAGATTTCCATTGAGACCATTCAGCGCACCCTCGCGCCCAACATGATGGTCGAATTTTTTAGGTTCCTTGAACAAGCGCTTGTCGAAAAGATTGCAACAGAAACCGGGTGGACGTTACCGTCTGAAACGGATGTGGACGTCGCTTCGGTAATCGTGTCCGCCTCGCAACGACTCGCATCGATGGCAAATGCGGCAGCGACCGCCCCGCGTGAACGTCGGGAAAATGACCTATCCAGTCCAGTCCCCTTCGCAATGAGTCAAACATTTACCGCAATGGTACCACGGGAAGCCGCCAGTTGGGCCGAGCGCCTCAAAGCAGTCCACAATCCGTCAGAGATTGAAAGCACTCGAACCGAAACGTTGATCACAACGCTAACCAATCATGAGCAACCGCCGATGTTTTCGGACATATTTGAGGCATTTTTAAGATGTCACGGATATTTTAATCATTTTTATGGGCATTACGCGGACGACCCGACGCCAGCATCCTTTGATTATTTATCATTATTGGGCCTCCGAAAATCTGCAGTTCTTAATGCCCTTTGTGGATTAAAAGAATTAAAGAAACAGTGGGTCGTCATTAATGACTCTGACTACCATATCGACACACTGGGTCAATCAGCGCTGAAGCTCACCGAAGTTAGCCCCGACGAAACCATTGCTCGCGCCCGTCAGTCTCTATCTAAATCCATTACCCACATCCATTTAATTGATGCGTTTAGCGACTACATTTCGCAAACAACACAGTCTCATATCGCCTTATTTACCGAGTGGCGCGACGCGATAAGTCAGATTCAAACCCGCGCTGAATCAATCAAGGACCCAGAATTCAGGATCGCGACCCATCGGTACATCGCGTCGTGGGAAAATTTCTTATGTATGTATTTGATATTTAAACGCGCCAATGATGGTACCATCTAAGACCATCCCACACGGGTAATGACGATCACTAAGGGGCATCAGTGAGAATCCGACCACAACCGAATCTGACACATAGTAACCCAGAGTCCGACGAGTCCTGGGTAATCAACAACACCAATACTCTGGTATATCGCCTGGCCATCATCTTGGCCAGTCTCTGTCTCCCATACTACTTAATATTTAGAATTTTCAATCTACCGATCGCCGCTCGATGGGTGCTTCCAACCGTTGCAATTTACGGGCTGTCGATCCTATTAAACACACTTCGGCACTATACACTCAGTAAACTCATCCTGGTGGTTGGAACGTCCGCCAGTTTGTTTTGGTATTCCAATGTGTTGGGAGAGTCCGCTGGGGCCCACCTTCTGCTATTTGCGCTCGTTCCCCTGCCGTTACTCATGTTCGAATTCAACCAACGTGTATGGATGGGGTTCGGTATTGCCACACCCATAATCACCTACATGGCTCTCGTTTGGGGCCAGTTTAAGTGGCTAGACTCAGTTCAAGCCGTCCCCCCTCACAGTCTAAGAGCGATTTGGTCATGCGCATCAGTGACAACATTTGTGATCCTAATCGGGTCGACGGTGGCATCATTGATGGCCAGTCGGCGGTATGAACGCCGCCTCCAACTCAAAACAGTTCAGTTAGAACAGGCATTTATTAATTTGAAAGAAAAACGACGACTAGATCAAGAACTTGAAACAGCACGGTTTATTCAGAGCCAGGTCATACCCAACACCCCCCCATCTCTACCAAACTACCATGTTGACCATTTTTTCCAGCCAGCCCATCATGTCAGCGGTGATTATTTCGACTATTTTCCGTTGTCGGCATCCAAATTAGGGATTATCATCGCCGACATTGTCGGAAAAGGGATTCCAGCCAGTTTGATGATGATGACATTTAAAGGCTTGGTTCACGCGGTCGTCCGCGAGAATCAATCGCCCTCGGAGATTTGCGATTCAATCAGTCGTCATGTGTTTTCCAACGCGGGTATAACCACCTATGTGCCGGCTATTTTTGGTATTCTCGACACCGACAGCCATACATTCACCTATGTGAATGCCGGTCACGAACCGGCCTGGTTACTGCATGACACGACAGCCACCGAACTTCAAACGGGAGGGATGGCACTCGGCGCCGACGACACCCAATCGTTCGAGCAAGACCATATCGTCGTACCGCCCGGCGGTCGTATTGTGTTATTTACAGACGGCATCACCGATATCACCAATCGGAATGGTCAAAAATTGGGTATCCAATCAGCGATAGAGTTAATTCAAATCACCCATCGGTCCCACGCTCAGAATTTTGTGACCCAGCTGGCTCAAGAGCTGACTAACTATTCCGAGGGGACCCCGCAAGGGGACGACATTTCAATGGTCAGTCTGGTTCACCACGATTCAGTCCGGTGATCGGTCACTCGGATTCAGACGAAAGCTCCAAATTCATCCCGCATTTAGGGCACTGACCAGGCGACGTTTGCCGCACCGAATCGTGCATGGGACAGATATATCGGGGCGCATCTGGGGTTAGACTATCGGCGTTGGGGGATACCGAACGCTCCGACCGATGCGCCACCGTACCCACAGGATGAGTATACCAACCGGGATCTGAACTGCCAGACGGTAGTTCATCACGCACTTTGAGCAATGTGAACATTCCACCCATTCCAATAGGTCCAAACGGGCCGTCACCGGCCATCATCGGAACCGTATTTTCAGGTCCCTCCATATGCTCGGCCATCTCGGCCATATCATGCATTCCCGACTCCCCCATGGCCATATAATTCGGTGCAATCGACTGCATTCGTTTCTCGACAGGAGTCTGATCGACACCTAACAGATTCGGCACATCATGCCCCATGGCATTCATTGGATGGTGCCGACGATGACAATGAATGGGCCAATCGCCCAATTCACCGGCGACAAACTCAATGTCCCGCGTTTGACCGGGATACACAACGACAGTTGTCTCCGGAAACTGAGCCGTGGGGGGAACATCCCCCCCATCGGTTGCCACCACTCGAAACGACACTCCGTGAATATGGATGGGGTGACCCTCCTGACCGACGTTACCCAATCGGATCCGTACCCGATCCCCCTTCTTCACCACTAATGGCGCCGTCCCCGGATAAACTCGGGAATTGAACGTAAATAGATTAAAATCCGTCATGACATTGGGATTCGGTCGAAAGGCTCCAGGAGGAACAAACCACTCATTTAAAAATATAGCAAAATCTCGATCAGTCGAGGCGCGAGCAGTAGGTTTGGGATGAATAATAAAAAAACCCATCGTTCCCAATCCAATCTGAGTCATCTCGTCCCCGTGAGAATGGTACATAAACGTGCCATGTTGACGTAATTTAAACTCATACACGAAGGTTTCTCCGGGGCGAATCGGCGGCTGGGTCAACCCCTGAACACCGTCCATCCCATTGGGTAATATCAGTCCATGCCAATGAACACTGGTTGGCGCCTTCAACTTATTGGTGACTAAAATACGAACCTGGTCACCCTCCACAGCTTCGATCACTGGACCTGGAGTCTGTCCGTTGTATCCCCAGGCTTTAATCGACATACCAGGTGCAAATTGATGGTCAATTTCTTCAACGGTGAGGTGGAATTCTTTTACTCCATGGACGAGGGTATACGGAAGTGTCGAACCATTTGGTACGATCACGGGTTGATAGGCGAGAACGCCGCCCCCCCCCATCATGACCCCAACTAGACCCAAAAGAAGCCCCGTAATCCATCGATACCCTCCCATTATTTACCTCCTGTCATGAGTGCCGGATCACATACACCCCGGCCAGTTAATTCATCATATTCAAGGTAGGCCCTCGCCAATGCGTGCTGGTACCCGATCAATTCAATCCGCGCCTCCACTAATTTTTGAGCCGCGTCAATAATAGAATACGGACCTTTCAACATATAGTTAACATGTTTCATCGTCTCATCAATGAGTTCACGATGAATCGGGAGAATATGATCCCGATACGTTGCGAGTTGATCCTGAAGCGTACGAATAGACTGGATTAACAGGGTTCGTTGATTCGATTGACTTAACCGAATCGTTTCCCCAGCCAGATCAGAAATCGCTACGGTCAAGGGTTGATACTGATCCACCGATACCCGTCCCGAGTGTATGGGCAGACTAACCGACCCAGCCAGCCCCAATCGATCCCCATCATCATGCTCATAGAAAATTCCTGCCATGGGGGTTCCAACTACCCGTCGCCGAAGTTCAGAACTCTTAATCATTCCCTCAATTTGGGAACGATTAATCACTTCCTCGACATTCAAGTCACTGACGCCAGCGGTTGGCACCGACGCGTCATTGAATGAAGTCAAGATCGACGATGAGATCGTGATCGGCTCGCCCGCCTCCATCCCAAGAATCGTGCGCAATTCACTCGTTTGAAATCCCACACGGCGCTCATCATCACGAATCTGGGTGCGAGCGGTGTATTCGGCGATCAAATAGGGTAAATAGTCGAGGCGTGAAATATTTCCTGCATCCAACTGCGCTTTGGCCAGATCAGCGGCCGTATGGATCATATTCGATAATTCACGGCGCGCGTCCAAAATCGCAGACGCCGCCGCAAAATCAACACTGGCCTGAGCTATTTTTAATGAATGGACTCGCAGGATAGACCAGCGCGATACATCGCGATAGTGATCCATTAACGGGAGTGGATCAGGCCGGGAAATATCAAACGGTTGCTCAATACCCACCTCAATTTTTTGAGCGGAACCCCCGCTAAATCGGCCCACTAGTGTCGGATTTTCGAGTTGATTCGCCAGGGTCCACTCCATTAACTGGTGATCATTTTGCAGTAATCGTGACCGAACCTCGGGATTGTGGGATAGACCAAATTGAACAATAGATTCCAGGCGATCGAAGTCACGACCAAACGCGACATCCGCACACAGAAACAGCACAAAACTCATCATGACCAGTCGGGAGAACACGCCCATTACTGATCGGCTGGAATCCAAGGGATGAGTTGAATAGTTCATGGGAACCTTTCGGTTTCAGAGGGGATTGTACCTTCACAATACGGGAGAGCAGATAGTACAGTGAAACACATGAATTGTACTAAAGGCGTCGATTTTACCCAACTCAAAAAATATCCGACAAGCGCACCGATAGTCGCCACACTTAGGGGGCGTTTTGATACAATCGGTGCAGTAAAGGCGCCTATTTTGTGACCAAACCAACCTCACTTGAAACACTGGCGCGGTATAGCCTAGCGATAAACATCGCCGTCACCATCGTTAAATGGAGCGCCGGGGTGATGGGGAACTCGTTTGCATTAATTGCAGATGCTATTGAATCGACCACCGATATATTCTCAAGCGGGATTGTGTTGTTGGGGGTACGATACGCCAAAAAACCACCGGATAAAAACCATCCCTACGGCCACGGGAAAGCCGAGGCATTAATTACATTTTTAACAGTCGGATTTCTGGTCGCATCGGCCACTGTTATAGTCGTGGAAGCGATCAAAAATATCCAACACCCTCACCCCAGCCCCAAACCATTTGTACTCATTATATTGGCTGTGATTATTGCAATCAAAGAGCTTACCTACCGACTGTTTCGTTCGGCAGACACCTCCAGCACACTGGTAAACGCTGAGGCATGGCATCACCGCTCGGACGCCATTACCTCCATCGCCGCATTTCTTGGAATTTCCATTGCCATCGCTTGCGGCCCTCGTTTTGCCGCCGCTGACGACTGGGCCGCATTACTCGCGGCGGGGGTCATTTTATATAACAGTTATTTATTGTTCCGACCGGCGTTAGGGGAAGTAATGGACGAACACCACTACGACGACTTGGTCAACGACATTCGCGTTGTGGCCCGACAAGTCGACGGAATTCACAGGATTGAAACATGTCATGTCCGTAAAGCGGGCACCTATTTTTATATCGATCTCCATGCTGAAGTCGACGGACAGCTTAGTGTAGAAACCGGCCATAAATTAGCTCACCAACTCAAGGACGCGCTCCGTAGTTCGATTTCGTCAATTCGAGACGTTCTAATCCATATCGAGCCGATTAAAAGCGAAAATCGCGATACACCCATCACGGGACAATCCAGCGAGAATTTAAAACATGACGGAGACTTCCAATGATATTTCGACAGTTTTTTGATGACACATCCTGGACCTATTCATATCTAATCGCTGATCCACTGGCCAAAGAAGCCGTAATAATTGACCCCGTCCTTGAGCGTACCGACCACTATATTCGAGCGATTCGTGAACTCAATCTCACCTTAGTCTACGCCATAGACACCCATATTCATGCCGATCACATCACTGGGTCGGGTCAACTCAAGCAAGCCACCGATTGTACGACGGCAATCGGCAGTCACGCTCAGGTCGATTGTATTGACTTAAAAATTAGCGAAGGATTACCTATTCGGTTTGGGAAACTTCAACTGAGTCCAATTTACACTCCAGGACATACAGACGACTCGTATAGCTTCGTTATGAACGATCGTGTCTTCACCGGCGACACCTTAATGATCCGCAGTACGGGTCGCACCGACTTTCAAAATGGGGATCCCGGCCAACAATATGACAGTATTTTCAAAAAGCTCTTGACCCTACCGGATCATTACCTCATCTATCCTGCCCACGATTACAATGGATGGACCGTCAGTTCCATTGGGGAGGAAAAAGCTCACAACCCAAGGCTCAAAGTTCGATCACGGACGGAATATATCGACCAAATGAACAACTTAAAGCTAGCGAATCCAAAATTAATGGATGTTGCCGTACCGGCAAATCGCAAGTGCGGCATGATCTAACGTCGGAATGGGGATCGACCTAACAGCGATCGTCGTCGGAACTGCGGTCGGGGCCGCCATGGCCATTACAGGTAGCGGGGGATCAATTATTGGACTTCCCCTTATTATTCATACGGTCGGATGCTCGATTCACGACGCATCCATTGCCAGTTTGCCGATCGTCAGTATAGCGTCTATTACAACACTCATTTCTCAAAAAGAGTCCATCAAATTCCGCCTCGCCATTCCAATCATCACCCTCGCGATACCGGCTGGATTATTCGGCGTGTATATCAAATCTTTCGTATCCATCGTAATGATTAAATTAATTATAGTCAGCGCGATTATCTGGGGATTAATTTCTCTTATGGGTCCCCAAAAAAAATCCAACCGACGGCCCCACTTTTTCAATACGGTCAAATTAGGCCTTCTATCGGGCGGCCTAACTGGGCTGACTGGACTCGGAGGCGGTTTAATATTGGTCCCGTATCTCAAATCACAAATGGCGCTCAGCGACAGTGAGGCCACCGCGACATCGGCCCTAATCGTATTTTTAAACTCAGCGGCGACATTATTGTCGCAACGGGTCGAACTCGGACGGTTGCCCATATCCCCAAATATGTGGATCGTAATTGTAGTGAGCTGTGTAACAACAGCCATTAGCGTTTCAAAACTCAAAGCGTTATGTCCGCCGTTGTGTCGTGAAACTACGGTTAAAATTACCTACTCGATCGTCGCACTGGTCGCCATCCTTGGCCTGCGTTGACGCAATGGCCAAGGGTCTCACCCGTTGACTAATCCTTAGTCAGACTCCGATACCGCACCCGGCGCGGCTCTTGATCACCCAATCGACGAATTTTATCGGCTTCATAATCGGAAAACGATCCTTCAAAAAAGAACACTTGTGAATCGCCCTCAAATGCCAAAATATGAGTCGCAATTCGATCCAAAAACCACCGATCGTGCGAAATAACCACTGCACATCCGGCAAAACTTTCCAATCCTTCTTCGAGCGACCGTAACGTATTCACATCGATGTCATTGGTCGGTTCATCCAGTAACAACACATTCGCATTGGTTTTTAACGCCATTGCCAGATGCAGCCGATTTCTCTCCCCACCCGACAACACGCCGCATTTTTTCTCCTGATCTGACCCCGTAAAGTTGAATTTACCTAAGTAAGCGCGGGCGTTGACACTTCGATTACCCAACATAATAAAATCAGCGCCTTCTGACACGGCATCATATACCGACTGATCTGGATCAATCATGTCATGACTTTGGTCAACATAGCCCAAGGTCACCGTTTCTCCGACTACGAGTTGGCCCGCATCGGGTGAATCCTGACCAAGTATCATTTTAAATAACGTCGTTTTACCCGCGCCATTCGGTCCGACAACCCCAACGATACCCGCCTTGGGCAGCACAAAACTTAAATCATCGACGAGTAGTTTGTCTCCATACGCCTTCCGAACACTTTTCGCCTCGATCACCACATTTCCCAATCGAGGCCCACTGGGTATATACAGCTCTAAGGCCGAGTCTCTCTGGTTAGCGTCCTGACTCAGTAAAGCCTCATACGAATTCATTCGAGCTTTACTCTTAGCCTGTCGCGCTTTGGGAGCCATTCGCACCCATTCTAATTCCCGCTCCAAGGTTTTCCGACGTTTTGAATCCGCCTTCTCTTCGTTGGCCAATCGAGCCGATTTTTGTTCCAACCACGAGGCGTAGTTCCCCTTCCACGGAATCCCTTCTCCACGGTCTAATTCAAGTATCCAACCGGCAACATTATCCAAAAAATACCGGTCATGAGTAATCGCGATTACGGTCCCTTGGTATCGTTTTAAATGGCTTTCGAGCCATAAAATAGATTCGGCATCCAAATGGTTGGTGGGCTCATCCAATAATAAAATATCGGGTTTCTGAAGCAGGAGTCGACAGAGTGCCACCCGACGTTTTTCGCCACCGGACAACACCCCGACCAGCTGGTCAGGATCGGGACATCGCAATGCCTCCATCGCACGCTCTAACACGGTATCCAAATCCCATGCGTTATGTTTATCCAGCAAGTCAATCAACTCACCTTGACGCTCCAACAACGCCGACATCTCGTCATCACTGACTGGTTCACCCATCTTCGCAGTAACCATTTCGTATTCAGTCATCAGTTCCATCGCGATTCCAGCACCCTCGGCAACAGCTTGTTTGACAGTTTTTTCCGGATCTAGAACGGGTTCTTGAGGGAGATAACCAACGGAATACCCAGGCTGAATAACCACTTGACCTTCATCGGGTTCCACCAAACCCGCGATCACTTTCAGGACCGTTGATTTTCCGGCACCGTTTAACCCAATAATTCCAATTTTTGCGCCGTAATAAAATGATAAATTAATGTCTTTAATCACTTTTTTTTGAGGTGGATAGGTTTTACTTACCCTCATCATCGAAAATATAATTTGTTTATCGTTATCCATTCGGTTCCAGCCTTTCGATGGGTACCCAACATCGCCGTGTTTAACCGCGTTGAGTTTTAGAGCCCCTATTGTAAGTGTTCAGATTCAGTAAGCAAAGTCGCTGGTTGACTGATTTCGGATACGGCGTCCTGAGTGTACCGGGCCAGAGGCAATTCGACTTTGAAAATATTGCCAATTTGAGGATCTCTTCGAAAATCAATTCCCCCCCCCATTTTTGTCGCCAATGCTTTACAAATTGCCAAACCAACCCCCGCTCCATAATAGCGAGAAGTTTTATTTCCGGTGACTTGGGCAAAGGGCTCGAACAGTATTTTTTCCAGTCCGTCACTGATATCCGTCCCAGTATTGCCCACTTCAAATAACACCCAATGATCATCATCCCTAATCTCACACCAAATAACTAACGTAATAGTCCCCTGACTGGTATATCGAATCGCGTTACTCAGTAGGGCTTGCAGCAATTTTGTCACCATTCCACGATCACCGACGACCGTATCACTACACCTCACTTTCGACGAATAGGTGACCGTTGTTTGGTTCAGGTGCTGATCGACGTAGGCCGTGACGTGCGCGGTCAGATCCCTCAACCGAAACGGAGAGGCCGTGACCGCCGTCTCCGAGGATTGGATTTCCGAAAAGTCTAAAATACTTTCAAAAAAATGAAATACCCGCCGACTATTTTCATCGATCATATCCAAGTGCGGCGAGAATTTTTTGGGAAAATCGGATCCTTTCAACAATGAAATGGCGCCCAAAATACACGTCATTGGAGTCCGAATTTCGTGCGAAATATTATTAATAAAATGCGTTTTAATGTGCAAATTATGTTCAGCGTCCAACTTAGCATCATGCAGTTCCTTGGTACGCCGCTTTACGGTCGCCTCAAGGTCAACGGACAATCGACGATTCAATTCATTTTCTAAGGTTAATTGACACACGATTCGATGTCGTTCAACGGCATACCGAATAACTTTCTCGATTAAAATCACAGTGGAATCGGATTTTACAATATAATCTTGGGCACCCAATTTAACCGCATCAATTCCCAATGATCGCTCATTTTCGGCTGTCATAACCACCACTGGAATCATTGGGAAATTTTTATAATAGTCCTGAAATGTCGCTAACCCCACCGAATCCGATAACATGAGGTCCAACAGCACCACATCGGGATCAATGGCCCCTGAATCACTCAGCGATTGACGAAGACTGGAGGCACGGTAGGTACGAAACGATACCGTCCCAGGGCCAAATTCAGGAAGCGCAGACCCAGACGTTTTATCTTCCACAATGAGTAAATTTAACGGGGTATGCTCGGACATTTAACGCCTCGTTTCTCGTGATGGCCAATTTTGGTGGAATGCGACATAATGACAGTAACAAACCGGAGAAAGTGGAGTCAACTTTGAATAGCGGGATCGCATTTATTTACGATCAGTACCTGTGCCCCACAACCGACCGTAACTACCTTTTTGCTAAAAATTCTGACGGTGCGTCAGTCACCTTTGTATCCGAACTGACTCAAGAATTAATCGATGATTCGAAATTTGGAATCAACACGGCCTGGATTAAGTCGACTCCAGCATGCATGGTCGAATGGAACGGAAACACCAAAAACGGCATCATCACCGAGGCAACATTAACGCGATCGTCCGAACAATGGATCCCCCGACTCTCACTGGCGTCGTTAGATATCGAGACCAGCTGTTTCGATAACACACTGTACTGCATCGGCGTGCATTTCCATGGCGGAGAATTCGAACTATCAAGGGTATTTATGCTGGGAACCGGAGAAATGATCGATGATTATATCCATTATTTCTCTACAGAAATTGATTTATTAGTTGCATTCCAAGAGTGGTTTATCAAAATCGATCCTGACATCATCGTCGGATGGCATATTCACGAGTTTGATATTAAGTTTATCGCCAATCGATTTGAGGCCAACAGCCTGCCCTTTATATTGGGTCGTCACCAATTACCGCCACCCCAAGATGAAGAAGGAAAGCCGCGACACATTCAGCGGGCACCCGGTCGAGTCATAATTGATGCCAATGAGCTTATTGATGTCCTGCATATTCCAACTCACGGACTCTCTTTAGAAGACGTCGCTCAACAGTTTCTGGGTGAGGGAAAATTAATTAAACCCAGTGACGATAAAGTATTTGAAATCGAGCGGATGTATCGCGACGATCGGCGATCACTGGGATTATATAATCTAAAAGATTGTGAACTCGTCACGCGACTGGTCCATCGATTAAACCTGATCCCATCGATTCTTCATCTTAGTCGTATTCTTAACTGTCAACTATCGACACTACGCTCACCGGTTGTCGCAATCGACGCCATGTTCCATCGCGAAATGGCCCCGATCGCGGTCCAAAAACCAGTCATTGACGACCTATCAGTATTTAACCCACCCCCCGAATTTAAACTTAAAACCCAACGGGGACATCATGAGTCGATTCTTGAGCTTGATTTAACCAACGTCGTCGCCGTTGCCGCTCGACTTGTGTCGATCGACCCGGTAGCCGTCGCATCTCATTTTTCGTTACGAATGCCCCCGCCAACTATTTCAGACGAAACTCTCGGACTCACAACTGTCGAAAAAAACCGAATCAATCACTATATCGATTCAGCCTACGAACGAATGATTAAATTTAAGGGGCACCGCCACTACTCCACAGACGTGGCTGAACGCCACCGAAACGTCAGTCTAGAAATTCACAAATCGATTCATTATGTTCTTCGTAAACACCATTTTTTTTCAGTGCTATTCCGGTCCGGGAAACTATGGATTTCTACGAACCACAGTCAATTATCGGAAGAAACGATTTCAATACTTAATGCCGAGATTACGGATAATTTATCTAAAAAATTTATTTTAACCGATGTATTTAGACTCAAAATATCTAATTATTATGATCATGTTTTTATTGGCGGATACTCACACGACCACCCCAAACTACCTGACGTATTCGTCGGTCATGGTGACGGACCGGAGTTTACGATTTACCCAGTGTTTAGCCGTGACCAAAACCGTTCACACCCGATGTTTTATTCGACCGTCGTTTCGGGATTATTGAGCCAATTATTCTCGAAGCAATCCATTGTCGACTGGATAATGGATCTGTTAACCCAACTCCATTCGGGGCAATTAGATCACCAATTGGTCATTTCAAAACGGATCAAAAAATCGCCAAAACGATATGGAAAAGTGGCCCCACCGCACATAATCGCGGCTCGAAAATCAAAAAAATTTAGTGGAAAAATAAGTTACGTGTTGTCGAAAACAGGCCCCCACCCCGTTAGTTTATTACCCACTCAAATCGACTACAATCTATACGTTACCACGTATCTACAGCCCCTGTTCGAATTAATTGCCACGGCGATCAATTTACCCATCGATACGCTACCAAGCCCAGGACAAACGGGCTTATTTTGAGTGACGGATCCTACAAGTGGTGACTGGGAGTGCTTACTTGGGCACTGGCGCCACTAAAAAATCCGAGAGCTTTCCGCGAGGCGTCTCACGGCGGTTTTGTGTCACCTGATAGATCACAGCATCGGAATTCGATTGGATAGGTCCCGAGTTAAATTCCGCAAATGACGGCCCTGATGGTTGGGAAACTCGTCGGTAACGGTTTCCTTGAACCGTGGGTGCATCCGGGGAAAATGGGGAAAAGAGCCGTCGATTCGACTGAGTACTCATAATATCTTCCATCCGGTACATAACGCCTTCAGTCTGCAACATTCGATTATCCAAATCAATCGAGCCACGGGTGATGATAAATACGCTACCCCAGTACCCTGTGCCTGCCGATGATAGGCCGGGTTGATGAAGGGCCTCCAGTGACGCATTACTCACATGCCCAACCTCTTGACGAACTAAGATAGCCATCGCTTGAGATGGCCAGGTCAGGACGGCTACTATTAAAAAAATCCAACCCCAGTGTTTCGACATGGCGCACCTCATTGGTATTCGTCGGTTTACAGTCCACCGCTCTATTACTTATACTCGACCCACTATACAATGTGAATTATAAATAATGATCATCCCCGACAAATCACAATTACTTACCCATCTTTTAGAAAAACGAATCCTGGTTCTCGACGGTGCCATGGGCACATCACTTCAAACAATGAACCTAACCTCCGATGATTTCGGTGGCGACGCCTTATTAGGATGCAATGAGCATCTCATTATCTCCAACCCAGCAGCCATTCAGACCGTTCATGAACGGTACCTAGCCGTCGGCGCGGATATAATCGAAACTAACACCTTTGGGGCAACGCCACTCGTATTAGCTGAATACGATATCGCGGATAAATGTTACGAAATAAATTTTAAAGCCGTTGAAATTGCCCAAAAAGCCATTGCCAAATTTGAGACGCCACAATCCCCTCGATTTATTGCTGGATCAATTGGCCCCACTACCAAGTCACTGTCGGTTACCGGCGGCATTTCATTCGATGGTTTGGTTGGGCACTTCGAAGCTCAGGCTATTCCACTCATTGACGCGGGAGCCGATTATTTACTACTTGAAACCGCTATCGACACACTGAATTTGAAAGCCGCCTACATCGGAATACTAAATGCGTTTAACCGTTTAAATAAACGTTTACCTGTTGCCATTTCAGGAACTATTGAAACGATGGGGACCATGTTGGCCGGGCAAGGGGTGGAGGCTCTCATTACTTCGGTCGAGCATATGAACCCACTCTATGTGGGTTTAAATTGTGCCACCGGGCCTGAATTCATGCGAGACCATATTCGAACGATGGCATCCATCGCACCATTTCCAGTGGCAGTGGCGCCCAACGCCGGTATTCCTGATCCGGATGGTCGTTATCCTGAAAACCCACAATCGTTGGCTGAGACCCTCCACGACTTCGTCAGTCAGGGATGGATCAACATCGTCGGTGGCTGCTGCGGCACAACGCCAGATCATATTCGTGAATTAGTATCATTAACAAACGGGCGCCCCAGAGACTGGCGATCGGTGGTTCAAAACAGCCGTGTCTCGGGGATGGATCCGTTGATAATCGAACCCGATAATCGGCCCTATATCGTCGGCGAGAGAACCAATGTGATCGGATCCCGTGCCTTTAAAACACTCATAAGCGACGGCAAATTTGAGGAAGCCGCTGAAATAGCACGTAAACAAGTTAAAGCCGGAGCCCATATCGTCGATGTCTGCCTGAGCAATCCCGATCGCGACGAAATATCCGACATCCACGAATTTATGACCCATGCCGCGCGATTGGTCAAAGCACCCTTCATGATCGACTCTCAAGTACCCGAAGTCATTGAAACGGCATTTAAGCTCACGCAGGGTAAATGTATTTTAAATTCCATTAATCTTGAGGATGATGGAAAAAATATCAAAGCATTAGTGCCAATCGTAAAGCGTTACGGTGCATCCGTCGTAGTCGGCTGTATCGACAGCGAAATGGCCGTTACAGCACAGGATAAATTGCGAATCGCCACCGATTCGTACTCGCTGTTAACCGAATCATACGGAATTGCTCCCGAAGATATTATTTTTGATCCACTCGTGTTTCCCTGCGGAACTGGGGACGCCAAATATTTTGGATCTGGACGGGAAACTATCGAGGGTATCCGACTCATTAAGGAAAAATATCCCCGATGCAAGACTGTTTTAGGAATATCGAACGTGTCGTTTGGATTACCAACAGCGGGTCGCGAAGTACTTAATTCAGTGTTTCTCTACCTTTGTACGCGCGCCGGTTTAGACATGGCGATCGTCAATTCCGAAAAATTAGTCCGGTTTGCACAAATTTCAGATATCGAAAAAGAGCTGTGTTACCAACTCATTGACTATGATTTAGAGAAATCCACCGATCCAGTAGCTGATTTTGCCGCCCATTTCAGGGGAAAAAAAGTACAGACATCGATCATATCGTCAGAAAACCTGTCCATCGAAGAGCGAATCGAAATAAATATCGTCCAAGGAACCAAAGAGAACCTCATCGCTAATCTCGATGACGCATTGACCCAGTGGGACCCACTCGGAGTAATCAATAATCCGCTGATGAGAGCCATGGATATTGTTGGAAAAATGTTTAATGAAAACGAGTTGATCGTCGCCGAGGTACTCCAATCGGCCGAGGTGATGAAAACGGCCGTCGGCTATCTTGAGCAATTCATGAGTAAAGCTGAAACCAACGTGCGAGGCACCATGTTATTAGCTACTGTCAAAGGGGATGTACACGACATTGGTAAAAATTTAGTTCAAATTATATTGGGAAACAACGGCTACAAAGTAGTTGATTTAGGAATAAAATGCGGACCAGAAACTCTCATTCAAGCGTATCATGATCATCACCCGGACCTGATC
>RHAI01000035.1 GCA_010028705.1 bacterium | reverse complement strand
GGTGCTTTTTTGATATACCCTTCAAATATAACGAAGGTCGTAAGGTAGACGCCGTTTTGAGGACTCGCAATATCACAGGTGAAATGGGTCCCAGTCTTCACAATATTTTGTCCAATCCCACGTCCAATCGATCCGCCCTGCGGCGTCGTTACTTGGGACAAAGCGCCAATAAATCGTGATTTTAAATATGATTCCACGGAGATTGTTTCGACGGGCTTTTGGCCGTCAGATGACCCCGTTGGGGTGGCGGGCGCTATGGCGTCATACTGTACGGGGTTTGAATATAGTTGCGCGAATAGTATTGGCTGGGTAGGGGGGGCGATAATCACTGGGCTAACTCCTCTTGAGTATCGTGTTGCGGCTTTTTTCGACCGCGCTGATCCGAAGACTCTGAGTTCTCTTTCTGGGGATGCGACTGGGCTGGCGGGTTTGATGTGATGCTATTGTCGAGTGAGATCGAAACTTTTTGGCACTGGGTTGCGGTTTGTATTGATTTTAACAATTCGGCTTCGTGTTTTTTAACACTGGACGCGTCGGCAGAATCAGATAGGACTATTTTGATATTTAAACTGTCCCCTATTGAATGACATTTAACGATAACGGATCGGTCTGGACTTTCAAACTGATATGATTGATACGATTTTGATAGTACTTGTATATTATGAACGATAACGACCATTATCTGTTGCGCCGAATGTGGTCTTGGGGGCATGTCAATTTTGATGATAACTGGCTGTTGAATTGGTGAAACAAATGACGGAGGTACGGGCAGATCCCGGGTGTCGTTCTCCGATGATTTAGATGTTGATTCGGGTGGGTTGTCCTGGGCGTCGGTCACCGAGTTGGAAAATTCCTCATTAGTCGCGTTTAACACAAAGTGAGTGTCGGAATTACCCTGAGAGATCGCCTTTGAAGGGCGTTGAGATGCGATTGAAAAAAAATGGGCAAAGGGTGGAGTCGATTGCTCAGTGACGGGGTTAATAACTCCGGTTACAGGCTGTGAATCGATAGGTGATTTGCGGTTTGAAGTTGGATCACTAACTTGCAACACGCACCTCTTTTGTTTTTTCTGATGATTCCTTTTTAATTTTATACCGATAGGCATCAAATATTTGTCCGAGTTTTTTTGAGTACATCCCGTTTTTGATGAAAGATTTTTTAAGCGTAAATCGCTGTTGAAGCCGTAAACCCATGGATTCTGCAATTTCGTCAATGTTGTAAACGGCCGGGGGGTGTGGGGCGCAATATGATGGGTTTTCAGGAGTGTACACCCGTCCAAGGTCTCGTACTCCGGCGCGTAATATGTCGTCGATCCACGGCAAATTTAGGTGTAAAGGAACCGTTACAGAAACATCTTCGGGAAGTATATTCAGCGCGTTTTCAACCGCGGAAAGCATGTCTGCCTTTGATGCTGGACCTTTGGCTTGGTGTAACCCGGATTGTGGCACAAAGTTTTGAAGAATTACCTCATGGATTGTGCCATATTCTTTGTGGATGTCGGCTATAGTGTGCAACATTTCTTTTCGATGGGATTTTGATTCTCCCATGCCGATAATAATTCCTGTGGTAGTCGGAAATTTTAGTTTTCCTGCCCAATGCAAACTCTTTACCCGAAGTTCCAGCTTTTTACCGGGAGATTTTTCATAAAATTTTTCGGCCTGATTCGGATCGATAGAGTCGAGCATTATTTTATTGATCGCGCAGACTTCTAACATCTTTTTCATTTCTACTGGGCTTAGAAATCCGACTTCAAGAGACGGTATTAAGCCTTCCAGAAATCCGAGCTCACAAACGGTGTACAGATAGTCCAGGTACGAACTGAAACCCCATAAATCGAGTAACGATCTAACGTTATTGTATTTATCGGGACGTTCTCCTGAAACATACACGCCTTCCCTAGCGCCCAACTGCCGCGCATGCTTGGCGCTTTTAATGGTTGAATAGGGGACAACAAGGGTATCACGGCGGCGAAAACTGCAGTACGGACATTCGTTTCGGCAAAGGCGAGTCACTGTAAATGGGGAGGCGAGGGAGTAAGTAACGACGTTTGAATCGTCCTCGGTTAAAACTTGTATGTCGGTGTCTGTGTCTTTGGGGGTAATTATGTATCCGGAGGACATAAGCATCTCTTTCTATGCGGAATGGAGTAAAAATAGTGTATCCCGAATAACTAGTCGGCGCGTAATCACCCGTGATTTGGATGTGGTTACATGCGATTGATGCGACACACCGTAATTGAAGTGGCTTGATCGCACTCATTGAGTCACAGGATACTATACCAATATTGGCATTTACAGCAAGGCTTCAGCTGCTCTTTTCGCTTGCAAGTAAATGAACTCGGACACTATGATTTTAAGCTATCGTTTATGAATTGTTTAGCAATTGAATTTTTTACCAGATCTGTTGGCCGCCTTTACATACTTGGCTCCGCCATTGACGCAGTGACAACGATTACGTTGAATCGCCGAAATTCGGAGTCGTTGCCCGAGATATTAGGCGATTTTTTGCAGTCGAGTAGACTCCGGTTTGCTGATATTGAGCGTGTCGGAGTTGTTACCGGCCCGGGTGCGATAACTCCCCTTCGGATCAGTGTGTCGATGGCGCAGACGCTGTCTTCGGTACTTTCTATACCACTGGTGGGGGTGTCTCCATTTCACTTGCTCGCCCGGTCTGATATCGGACCCCATTGGGTAGTTCTGCCCGGGAGAAATAAACGGTGCCTGGCCCAAATTGTTTGGGCGAACGACCATGAAGTCCAATCCATAACTGATGTTTTGGAGCAGGATATAATTGAATGGATAGCGATCTATTCTCGCTTTTCACGTCGGTTACCGGTTGCAGTGAGCGATGGAGGGCAGTTCGAGTTGTTCGACGGAGTAGCTGAAGTCCCATCTCAATTTTCGGTAATCGAAGGACGGGGGTTCTCCGCGAGGTGGCGTCAGTTGCTCTCTGTAAACCCATCATTACTTAATCCAGTAAAAATAAATTACGCCTACGCCGCGGCTCAACCGAAAGGATCCTTTTAAAAATGGTAATAAACACGTTACGGTCCATCAGTACTGCGATCTTTGTGTGTTCACTGAGCTCGCTAACGTTTGCGGGTAATTTGGTCCATGACACTCTGGCAAATGGTACGAGTATCCGCGCGGCCAGTATGGGGTTTTCGTTTACCGCTATAGCCGAGGAAAATGCAGCGTTTAGCTACAACCCCGCTGGCTTTGCGGTGCCTGGGGGCAGTTTTCGGACAGACAATTACGATTACAATGGGGATGTTTCACAAGGTTTTGGGGGAAATTTTTTATATATTCATCCCTTTGGATTTGGAAAATGGCGTCGTAATAATAACGGGGAAGCTGTCGATGTCTCAGCTTACGGGTACGGTCGTCGGGGACGAGGGGTTGACTTTGGCATTTTGTACAAGTCGGTAGAGCGTAGTGGTAATACCAATCAAAATGGCTGGTCGTCTGACGTAGGGGCCATTTTTAGAGTGACATCATTTATGGACGTTGGGGTCGCTGGATTAAATGTGTTTAAAAAAAATGTGGATATTTCACCATCGTTTAGGGGCGGTATATCGTTATTTGATTCCGATCGTAACTTTCGCTTAACGTCCGATGCTGTACTCGACCAAGGTGGGGGGGGCGATGAGGCCCACGTGTCGGTGGGGTGCGAGTACTTGCTTACCGATGGAGTAGTGGTTCGTGGAGGCTGGAAGGAACGTACAATGACCGGCGGCTTATCGCTTACATTACCTTTTGTGGAGGCTGAGTACGCGTTCATTTCAGATCGTTCGTCATCCGAAACCTACCATATGTTGGGGTTTAAGTTTGGTCGAGGTACCCAATCCACTGTGGATCGTCGACAGTATTCATTGTTCAAACAAAAGACGTTCGCGGAGTTTACCGTCGCGAGTAATGTGGTCGAGGGGAAGTCAGAATACAGTTTGCTAAATGGGGCTAAAATTGGGGCGAACGATTTGATGACATTAATTCGTGATGCGGCAATGGATTCTGATTGCGAAGGGTATATCGTCCATATTGGTGATTTATCAGGGTCTCTTTGGGGAATTTCGATGATTCAAGAAATTCGATCGGAGCTGCAATCTGCGAAGGCGAACGGAAAAAAAATCATTGTTTACATCGACGGGTGGGCGTCACTCCCTGAATATTATTTGGCATCGGTAGCGGATAAAATTGTCATGCCTGAAATTGGTGCCGTTGGGTATTTGGGTATAAAGTTTGATGTCGTAAAAACTCGGTATCTGCTCAATAATTTTGGAGTAAATTATACGGTTATTCAGTCTGGGAAATATAAGACAGCGCTGTATCCTGTCTCCCCCACAATGGATTCGTCGGAGCGTGCATTGATGGAGGATATTGTCTACTCAATGTACCGAGAGGTAGTCACCCAAATCAAAAATTCTCGGAAAATTGATTGGACCAGGGTAAGTGATGTGTTTGATGGGCATATGATCACGGCACGCGAAGCCAAAGAGATCGGGTTGATCGATCAATTGGCGTACCCTACTGAAATGGGTGAAATTGCCAGCACAGTAGTCAATGGCAAGGCGGTGACACAGTTGGCGTTGTCCGAATTTTCTCGTGATTCAGGAATGGATACTTTTATTATCCCACCCAATCGAATCGCGGTAGTGGAGATCGATGGGGAGATTACGAGCGGTCGCGAGGATCATGATTATTTATTTGGACGTAAAGCGACTGGAGCCGCGAATATTGAGGCCACCTTGGAGTCTATCCAACGTGATTCGAGTATCAAGGGACTGGTACTCCGTGTGAATAGTCCCGGTGGATCGGTATTGGGATCCGATCGTATCTTTTCAGCGATTCAGCGATTTAAAGAAAAAGGTATACCTGTCTATGTGTCCATGGGTAGCATTGCTGCCTCGGGAGGGTTTTATGTATCGCTTGCCGGTGACAAAATATACGCAAATCCAAGTACTTTGACGGGTAGTATTGGGGTAGTCAGTTTGCATCCAAATTATTCTGAATTGAACTCGATGCTTGATATTCGCCGGGAGGTGATTACAACGGGGAAATATATGGATTCTTTAGATAGTAATTCAGTGGTTACCTCGGAAGACGTGAAAATGGCGACGGATTTTCAACATAAATTTTATAAATCCTTCACAGAAAAAGTGAAAATGTCACGCCATTTATCTGACTCCGAAGTTGAGCAGGTAGCGCAGGGGCAAGTTATTTTAGGAGAAGAGGCCCAGCGGCTGAAAATTGTTGATGAAATGGGAACCTTTTATGATGTGGTGGATGCGCTTGCTAAAAAATCAAATATTACCCATCCACAACTGGTATTTTATCGAGCGGATCGCTCGTTATGGTCGACATTTATTGATCAAAGTGTTGAGACATCGAAGGTGTTACTGGGACTTTGAAATCCATCAATTAGCGGTTTTCTAAAAATGGGGTCAGCTGATCAAAAATTTCTAAAAAAACGTCTGGGGATATGTCCTCCGCACGTATTTTTGGAAAATGTCTAAAGTAGGGGATGGTTTGAAATCCAGGCTTCAGCCGAATATAAGGACTCTTGGATAATGCGCTGGCAAACGGTTTTCGACGCCCCCAAAACCCTGATTGCACCATTGAAAAAAAACAATTACGGTCACCGTCTATATCTTTCCATGATGGGGTAAGTCGAATAACTGCTGAATCAACTTTTGGAACTGGGGAAAAACAATTTTTTGACACATAAAACAGTCGTTCGGTTTTAAAATGGAAATGGGAATAAATCGTGAATGACCCGTAAAGATCATCGCCGGGCTTAGCAATCATTTTGTCCGCAAATTCTCGTTGAACCATTAGGGTGGCCGTAGACACATTGGTCATCTGGGAAATTAGCAGTTTGATAATGGGGGTTGTGATGTAATAGGGGACATTGGCCACAACTGAGGCGTTTTCCGGAAAATGGTGGGAGTTTGCCGTGTCGAGAACATCACCTGGGATAATCTCGATATTTCGATAATTTCGGGTCCGGTCCCGCGTTTTTTCGATACATATTGGATCGATTTCATAGACAATGACCTGGTGAAAGTGATTAGCTAGCGCCTCCGTTAAGATACCATCCCCGCAACCGATCTCAACGGCAAACGGAGTGGGATGTTCGAGCGCTGTAGAAACAATTTTTGAGAGTATGTTTTTATCATGAAGAAATACTTGACCCAGTTTATGTCCCATTCGCAAGCTTCCATGCTAGTTCGATTGCCGACCGCATCGACATCGGATTAGCTTTCCCTAAATAGGCAATATCCGATGCGGTGCCATGATCGGGAGAAGTTCTAATAATTGGCAGACCGAGCGTGACATTTACCGCTGAATCAAATGCAACTGTTTTTAGTGGCGCGAGCCCTTGATCATGATACATGGCCACGATGCAGTCATATCGATGGGCTTGAGAAAATAGCGTGTCGGCCGGAAATGGGCCGGAGATTAATGGGTATCGTTCGGTGAGGGCACGAATGGTGGGCACGATGATCTCTGTTTCCTCACTCCCTAATACCCCATTTTCTCCGGCGTGTGGGTTCAGCCCTGCGACCGCAATTTTGGGTGTTGAAATTCCAAGCCGACCTAACCATTCGCTCGTACGGGTGATCGTAGTCGCTAGCCGATCTGCCGTAATCATGCTCGGAACATCCCGTAACGGGACATGAATTGTAGTGAGTACGACGTTAAATGATTTTGAGTAGAACGCCATTGTTGGTTCTAGTCCGAAATGCTGCCCTAATATGGACGTGTGGTCCCATTCTTTGTAGCCAGCAATCACCTGGTTTTCTTTTGAAATTGGGGCGGTTGTAATTGCAGATATTTGCCCGGATTGTGCTAATGCAATGGCAACGTCGATGGATTTACGTGCGATATGGCCACTTATGGCCTTCGGGATTGTTGGAGGGACGGCGGTATCCCATCCAATATCAATCCATCCTATTTCGCTTGGCGGCAACGTTGATAGGTGATCCGGATGAATCGTGGTTATCGGCAAATCTCGACATAGGTCTCCGATCAGTGGATGCTGTCGAAGTGACATCGGGCCAATGAGTACGACTGGATATTCGAGCCCATGAGTCGCCTTCAATGCAACTTCCGGGCCAATACCGTCTGGGTCTCCGAGTGTAATCGCGATTCGTTTCATTCGACGCGGATAACCGAACTAACCCCTTGCAGCGCGATTGTATTTCGGATGAATAAATGATTTATCATACTGGATGTGTAATACGTTAGCGTGACGGACCGGTCGGTGGTATGACATTTTTCGATTTTGTCGAAGGTTAACCCCAACTGGTACGCAATCTCAATGATCTCACTAACAACGGTGTCATTGGACAGGCTCATACGGATCGATTGGCGCGAAGGTTTTGGATGATATGAGGCTATGGCTCCGATACCACACCATGTAAACATCGTTATTGCCCCTACAAACCAGTGGCGATAGCCTAACATTGCAGCGATGAAGGTGGTGCAAATCCAGTTGATTAAGTGGTCAATCTGGGTGTGACGCGCCAGCAGAGGAATAAGAGCCGCCGCTATGAGTACCGCAGTTGCTGTTGGAAATAAATCTGAGAAGGACATGGCAAACATAAAGCATACGAATCCAAATATGGCACGTGGATATAATCGATGTACGCCTTCTCGTAACATTAGATAAAATTATAAACTATGTTTGGCAAATATTTCGATATCTAAAAATGTCCGCCTAAACCAATGAGGGGAGGACTGAAAATACTGTGGTCGAGCTAAGGGGGGAACTCTATCCACTATTCTCAGTCCTTAAGCGGTTTTGGCGAAATGAATCGCCATTCGCAATCATCTAACAGCCCGTCAAAAAAATCAAGACTAATTATATTGGCTGAGTGAATTGTAACGGGTAATATAGGGCCATTCCCGGTTAAGAAAATTGACACCATGACTATTGAGAAAAAATTAGAGCAATTAGCAGAACAGGCAGAGTTATCTCCCGCCGAGATCCGTGGAGTACGGGATTGTCTGACGTTGCATATTGAGCGGCTGGATTCGCTTGTATTTCCTGCTGGTTTTGGGTTTGAATCGTTTACCCTTGACGAAGTCGTTGATTATTTTTTGTCCGAAAATCACTTTAATTTGTCGTTCAAACGTCAACCTGGCAAGGGAATCCTTTACGGACTAGATCATGTGGCCATTCGGCGGAATTTATTTAATAGTTTACCCATATCACTACGCCGAGTAGTACTTTTGCCCAAGATTAAGCATTTTGGCATCGACCAACATATGTCTGGTTTTTTGGGAATGCGAAGTTGCGTTTCAATTAATGACGCGGAAGATATTGGGATGGGCCATAGTGTGTTTCGGGTCAGTACCCCTCATGGGCAATTAGTAATTAAACAAGAGTCAGTTCCCAATCAACAATTTTATGTCGAGTTATTGCGTGTGTTGGGCTATCCATGGTTTAAATCTCGGCATTTTAGCGGGGAACGCAGCTGGGAAATTACCGATTATCTCGGCGATGAGAACCTGAATGACCGTCTAGTGAATCAGAAAATTTGTGATTGGAATTACCTGATTGACCAGTTAGCCCAGCACGCCGCTATTGGGGATGTATTAGGCCGAGAGGATCGACATTTTGAAAACTATGTCACGGTTAACGACACGATTTTACCTGTAGATACCGCGACACTGTTTGGATTTGGAAATGAGCATTGGAGTGAGCGGTATATCGCGGGGGGGCTGTATGAGATTTGTATATTGCGTCAGTGGATCGATAATCCGGACCTCATGCAGCATCAGTTGTCACGATTTAAAACCGGCTACATGCACCAGTTGTCGGTCTTGCGCGATCGACAACTCGAAGTGCGAAACTTAATTGCGGAATTTTTTCAGCAGCCAACGGTTCGGTCGAATGAATGGAGGTACGTCGAATCTCGGTTGAATGATCGGAATTATGAATTAGTTCAGTTTCGCCGGTATCGTGATGGACTTGTTCAAATGGCGAGGAGATTAGATATTCGACGATGGTTAGAATCAATTCCTGACAAGGTACTAAACATGGAACCTATTCTGAAAATGTATGTACTTGCCGATCGCCGACGCTGGTCGACATTGTTTTTGTTTGATCGCCATGAATCTTCCGTCCGTAGTGCACTTCGGCGACATAATTTGGTGGTAGAGGAGAGGGGAGTTGGGCAGCGATTTGCAGATACCGTGAATGGACTCAATTGGGATCTCGCTAACTAAGAGTTAGCTATGTATTGGTTCCCAATCGCGCCAATTTCAAGGCCATCTCTCTGTTGAGCGAATGTCCTGATCGGATCCCGACAAAATGTCCCTTTAAGTCAGTTCCGACTAAACTGAGGTCTCCAATCAGGTCTAATAACTTATGACGGGCCAATTCATCTGGAAATCGAAGCGGCGTGATAAATTCCGTGTCCCCAATAACAATTGCGTTCTCCAAACTGCCACCTTTTCCCAAGCCGGCAGCGAGTAATTGATCAATTTCAGATTGGAACGCATAAGTTCTAGCTGGTGCAATTTCCGTGGTGAAACTCGTGGTGTCGAATGTCCACGTTACCGACTGTGTCCCGATGAAATTATCGTAAGTGAGTATCATTGAAAACGCTAAGTCGTCACATGGTAGGGCTAAAACCGATGAGTCACCACGGCTGACAATTTGTGGTGTTTTTACAACGGTTTGCGAATAAACTACGTCGAATGGTGTGTGACCAGCCGCAATGATACTGTCGCAGTATTGAGCCGATGATCCGTCGAGAATGGGTACTTCATCAGAGTCTAATCCGATAATTGCGTCGGTAATGCCGGTTCCAAATAACGCAGCTAGAAGATGCTCCGGTGTCATCACTTTGGCATCGTTGCTCTCTAAACGAGTGGCTCTGTTCTGATGTCGTGAGAAATAGACGGATGCGGGAATATCGTAATCAGCCGAATTCATTCGACGCCGAAATACGATTCCTGTGTAGACTTCTGCGGGTGAAATTGTAAGTGTACAGTTTTGACCGGAATGAATGCCAACCCCACTAAAGGTGATCGGCTGGTCTAGGGTGCCCCTACGTCGCATGATCTAAAACACGCCCTGAGAAGACAACGGTGAATCCCATTGCAATGATCGCGAGTATGATCGAGAAATAAATAAATCCGCCGTCAACTGGATTTAGTAGTGTTGTGAACCCGATAATTGGCCCTAGAATACGACTTAAGCTCCCAATACCCTCATAGACTCCTATGACCGCGCCTCTATTGGCTTCATCAGAATAAGTAGTTACAAGTGATGGTAAATATGAATTCACTATCGATACGCCGACACAAAGTATCGATAATGAGCCCATCAATAACGCCACGGTACTGGAAAAATGTAATGCCAAATACCCTAGGGCGACACAAACGATACCCGCTATGAGAACTCGCTCTAGGCGTTTCGGAGC
This sequence comes from bacterium, assembly GCA_010028705.1. Classification (GTDB taxonomy): domain Bacteria; phylum Margulisbacteria; class Marinamargulisbacteria; order SXXA01; family SXXA01; genus RHAI01. The sequence goes on along the minus strand of RHAI01000035.1, from coordinate 6,605 downwards.
CCGCCGGGCGATTGATCCTTGAATGACTAATCCGAGAAGACCGATGTAAAGGAATAGGATACTGTTGTTTTGGGTGGTGAAGTGGAATGTCTCAAATGTGTAAATGGAAAAGGTGCTTTCAAATGCCGAAAATAAAATCATATAACCCACCTGTGCTAAACAAATGGTTAAAATTGCCGGGCTTTTCAGAACGGGCCAAATACTGGGCCTGGATCGACGGTAGGTCCTGTGCGCGGGCTCTTTAAGTATAAAAATCGTTAAGACCATCGCTATCAACGACATTGCGCCAGCGACCATGGCCGCTAAATGGTGTCCGTTGCCACCGCTTTTGTATAGAAGGCCTCCTAAAGCGGGCCCTAAAATGAAGCCAGTGCCAAATGCTATTCCGATGACCGCCATTCCCTTCGGTCGATCAGTTTCGGTGGTGATATCCGCCGCATAGGCTCGTGCCGTGGAGATGTTTCCGCCGGTGAAGCCATCCAGGATACGCGATATAAAAATCATCCAGTACGAGTGTGATAGGGCGAGAACGACGTACGCAACGAGGGATCCCAACTTACTTACGACTAGAACTGGCTTTCGTCCGATCCGATCTGACAATGCTCCAAGAAATGGTGCGGCAATAAATTGGGCCAACGAGTAGGCGGCTAACAGTGCGCCCATCATAAAACGGCCTTGATTGTACTGATAAGCAATTTGGGGCAGTATGGGAACAATCAGCCCGAATCCAATCAGCTCCGTAGCAACGACCAAGTAGAGAGTAATAAATTCCCGAGTCTGCTGAGTTAATTTCATAGTGCTGTTTATACGATCGTCGTCGGGTAGAGTCAAATTGAAGTTGACATCTTTCGGTGTAGGGGACTATTCTAGCACTCGAACCATTAGAGTGCTAACTTAATTAGAGGAACCGGAATTAGTTATGGTACGAAGTAAGTCAGAGCAAGAAATTAATCACCGCAAACAACATGTTTTGAATCACATGATTCGCGGCTACATTCAGTCGGGTGTTCCCGTCGGTTCTAAGTGGATTTCGGAGACGTCTGGGCTTGATGTTAGCCCGGCTACTATCCGAAACGATTTGGGAGAATTGGAGAGAGACGGATTTCTCACTCAGGTACATTTGTCCTCGGGTAGAATTCCAACCGACAAAGGTTATCGTGCCTACGTCGATCAATTAGGCCTGAATTCTCCGCTACAGTCGGAAACAGTGGATCGCATGGAGGGGATCCAATGGGTGGGGCGGGATGTTCGGTCCATTTTAAGTCAAGTCACCGAGCTTATGGGCGGGTTAGTCGACTACACAACTATCGTGGTTCTCCCGGATGTTTATAGAGATACATTAAAATTAGCTCATTTAATCTTAGTTGAAATAGACGTGGTGTTGGTAGTTCTGATGAATAGTCTAGGGGTTAATCAGGAATTTTTAGTGCGTATTCAAGATAAGGTCAATCAAGATGATTTGAATCGAATTTCAAAGCTTCTGACCGATAAATTGAGTGGTCGACCGACCACAGTTCTTGATCCGGAGATGGTCAGTGAGTTGGCGGCGGACCTGCCCAATTATCGAGATATATTATTTAAGGTTACGTCGGAAATAACCCAACTCAAGCGGCATAACGCTGGCTCTGGGCGGATGTTGTCCAAAGGCTTTTCGAATATGATTCGTTTGCCTGAATTTAGAGATCTCGAACTCACTCAAAAAGTCTTGTCGGTCCTTGAAGAGACCAAGGCCATGGTGTCGGTTATGACTGAATTCCTGGCTCATAAAAACGCTACGGTATTAATAGGCGAGGAGCAACCCATCGACCAATTAAAAGACACAAGCTTGGTTGTATCGCCATTTTCGGTGGATGCATCCCCAGCCGGTGTCATTGGAGTATTGGGGCCGCGTCGCATGGATTACCATCGGGTGATTCCCATTGTCGAGTCGATTTCAAATCGTGTTAGTGAATATCTTAATAGTCATTCTTAGGAGAACATCGTGGATGAAGAAATAAAAGAAAACATAGTGGCTGATTGTGTGGAGGAAGTCGGTAATATTGATGCCACAATTGGTGACAAAGACGCTGAAATTCTTCTATTAAAGAATCAATTGTCAGACGAAAAAGAACGGGCGCTGCGAGCCCGGGCCGACTTAGAAAATTTTCGAAAACGTAAAGAAGCTGAAGTCGATAATTTTAGACAGTACGCGTCTGAAAAAGTCGTCACCGAATTTCTAACTGTTGCGGATAGTTTGGAACGAGCCCTTGAAACCTCTAACTCGGCCGATTTGGACGCGCTTCGAAACGGTTTGCAATTAATTCACAAGCAGCTTGTCACGACTCTCGAAAAGCTAGGAGTTAATCACTTCGACTCCATTAGTACTGCATTCGATACGGGTAAACACATGGCCGTGTCGGAAGAGGTAGTGGCCGAAGTCGCCCCTGGAACTGTTGTCAAAGAATTTCAAAAAGGCTATCTATTGCACGATCGAGTCATTCGCCCGGCAATGGTAGTTGTAGCAAAGTAATAAAGATTTAGGATCGAAAGGAATAAACAGATGTCAAAAGTTATAGGAATAGATTTAGGGACAACAAACTCATGTGTGGCTGTATTAGAGGGGAGTGAAACGTCGGTCATTGCCAACGCGGAAGGAAATCGAACGACTCCGTCGATTGTGGCATTTTCAAAAGATGGGGAACGACTTGTAGGACAAGTGGCCAAGCGTCAGGCCATTACGAATCCAAAGCACACTTACTTCTCGGTTAAAAGTTTGATTGGTCGTCGATTGTCGGAAGTCAAAAAAAAGCTACCCTACGACATTGTTGATCGGGTTGATGGTGGCATCGGAGTCAAAGGCCACGATCGGGATTATGCGCCTCAAGAAATATCGGCAATGGTCTTACAAAAAATCAAAAAAGATGCAGAAGCCTTTCTAGGTCAAGAAGTGAAACAAGCTGTAATTACGGTGCCTGCTTATTTTAACGATAGCCAACGGAAAGCAACCAAAGATGCTGGTGAAATAGCTGGTTTAGAAGTGTTGAGAATTATCAACGAACCGACTGCGGCCGCGTTAGCGTATGGTCTGGATAAAAAGAACGACGAGAAAATTGCTGTTTACGACTTCGGAGGTGGTACCTTTGATATCTCAATTCTGGAAATTGGCGATGGAATTTTTGAAGTCAAATCAACAAATGGTGATACCCAATTGGGTGGCGACGATATTGACGAATTAATTATCCACTGGTTGTGTGCCGAGTTTAAAAAAGAGCAGGGGATTGATTTGAGTGCGGATCAAATGGCGCTTCAGCGTCTTAAAGAAGCCGCTGAAAAAGCCAAGATCGAGCTGTCCTCCACAATGAGCACAGATATTAACCTTCCATTTATTACTGCCGATTCAACTGGCCCCAAGCATTTAAATTACCAATTGACCCGATCGAAGTTTGAGCAAATGATCGATTCCGTTGTTCAACGGTCGTTGGAGCCGTGCCGACAAGCCTTAAAAGATGCGGGTTTGACCGTGGGTGATATTGATGAAGTGATTTTAGTGGGGGGAACAACTCGGATTCCGGCTATTCAGAAAGCAGTCAAAGACCTATTTGGTAAAGAGCCTCACAAGGGGGTGAATCCCGATGAAGTGGTGGCCATTGGTGCTGCGATTCAAGGTGCGGTTTTATCGGGGGATGTGAAGGACGTTGTACTTCTAGATGTCACCCCACTTTCATTGGGCATAGAGACGCTGGGTGGAGTCTTCACAAAATTAATCGAGAAGAATACAACGATTCCAAGCTCGCGGAGTCAGGTGTTTTCAACAGCCGCCGATGGGCAAACCAGCGTCGAAGTTCATATATTGCAAGGTGAGCGTTCGATGGCATCCGATAATCGGTCCCTCGGTCGATTTATTTTAGAAGGTATCCCATCCGCGCCTCGCGGGGTTCCCCAGGTCGAGGTAACACTTGATATCGATGCGAACGGTATTTTAAATGTTAAGGCTCAAGATAAAGGCACAGGCAAATCTCAGAAGATCACGATCACGGCTTCATCTGGATTATCTCAAGACGATATTGAGAAAATGAAAAAAGACGCTGAGGCACACGCGGCTGATGATAAAAAGCGCCAGGAAAGTGTCGAGGCTCGGAACACTGCGGATTCCTTGATTTATTCAACGGAAAAAACGTTAAAAGAAAATGATGAGAAGATTTCGGATGGGACGAAATCAACGATAAATCAAGCGATTGAGACTCTCAAAGCATCGTTAGCGACTGATGATAGTGAAAAAATCAAGGCCGATACGGAATCCTTGCAGAAGGCCGTTTATGAAGCAGCTTCCGAGTTGTATAAAACAGATGATGCCGCCGCAACGGAGACCGCTGGGGCAGAAGGATCAGGAACATCTGATAATGTTGTCGACGCCGACTTTAAGGAAGTTAACGAGAAATAATCACGATTGGAAATAAAAAATGGCTGAAGATCTTTATGCTATCTTAGGTGTCCAGCGAGGCGCATCCGATTCGGAAATTAAAAAAGCCTATCGGCAGCTGGCTCGCAAATATCATCCAGACGTTAATAAAGATCCTGGCGCGGAGGATCAGTTTAAAAAAATTCAACGCGCCTATGCTATTTTGTCTGATGCACAGAAAAAATCCCAATACGATCAATTTGGAGTGACGGACGATTCTCCATCTGGGGGCGGTGGATTTGGTGGCTTTGAAGGTTTTTCAGGTGGTGGCTTTGATGACATATTTGATGCCTTCTTTGGCGGTGGTGGGCGTCAGAGGCAACAGGGTCCTCGGCGCGGGGAAGATCTTCGTTACGACTTGGAATTATCGCTTGAAGAAGCCGCATTCGGTGTTGCTAAGGAAATTCAAATTTTCCATCTTGAGGCCTGCGGCGATTGCTCTGGAAGTGGTCGCCAATCGGGTACTCCGAAAGTGACCTGTAACCATTGCCACGGTTCAGGTCAGTTAAAAACTGTTCAGCGCACGGTGTTGGGAAGTTTTTCCCAGGTCACTGTTTGTCATCATTGTTCTGGTAGTGGTGAAGTAATCAAAAATCCATGCAAAAAATGTCATGGTAAGGGTGTGGAAAAAAAGAAGAAAACCTTAAGCGTTGATATTCCAGGCGGGGTTGATGATGGCACAAAACTGAGAGTCCCTCGCGAGGGTAATTACGGGGAACCTGGCGGTGAGCCAGGCGATCTATATGTATTTATTTCTGTTAAATCTAATAAGTATTTTCGCCGAGACGGCAATGACATATTTTTAGAGGTTACCGTCAGTGTAGCCGATGCCATATTAGGTACAGAAATTGAAGTCCCTACATTAGACGGCAAAGCGATGTTGAAAATTCCGTCAGGTACTCAACCGGGCACCGTCCTTCGCCTGAAGGGTAAAGGAATCCACCACCTGCGAGGGCATGGTCGCGGTGACCAGCATGTTAAAATTCAAGTCTTTATTCCAACAACTTTGACCTTGAAAGAGAAGAATCTTATTCAAGAATTTTCATCCGTAACGGCAGACTCTGATAAGAATAAAAATATTTTTGATCACGTAAAGAGCTGGTTCTAGGGCAATTCGGGAAAATCGTAAAATCGATAGAGATTAAAACGATCAAAAAATAGCCTTGCGTATTCAATGTATTCTTCGGGGATTCCTGTTAGTCCCCCCTTTTTTTTCTCCCGGATTGCGGCCTCAATCTGTTCTGGAATCGACAGCTCGTTCGCCAATAACCGGCCTGGATTAATATATCGGGGAAGTATATACCTGTCGTAAAATGTTGGAGGTAACTCGGCTAGATTGTTAACACCCCATCGGTTAAATAATTGGACCAGAAACGCGTCCTTCTCTGTTTGCCGATTCGACCACAATTCCTGAGTTACTTCGGTAAATCGGTGGGGATTTGCAAGGGTTTTGTTAATCGAGTCGCCGAGAACTTTGATTCGTTTAAAACCCATTTCATGAATTTGGAGCTCAATATCTCGATCTTGTTTAATAAGTTCGAAATATCGATCTCTGGAAAAACCAATAGATATCGCTATTTCTTGGGCGAGCTGTGCGATGGGTGCCCATTTGATTTGTTCGGATTCAGTAAGGCGTTCAGCGTTCATATATTGTGTATTACAGTTTGTATATTTAAGTGTTTGAATAAGTTCCTTTTCATCATTCGGCGGAAAAGGGTCGAATTTACTGAGATTGACGGCGATTATATCGGATTTTGTGTTGAATATCGGTGCATAGTAAGTGTAGATATATTTCTCAGGTGGCGGTGCAATTGTTTTTTGTTTAAATATCGTCAAGTCTGATTCGAGATTTGCGTTGTGCGGAAGCCGGACCGGACGAAATTCCTGTATAGGTTCTCGATATGTGGATTCTAATTTTTTTATTAATTGGACAACCAGTCGTACGTCGTCACAAGCGGCGTGGGATTGTTTAGACTCTAATACGCCGAAACTGGATGCGATGGTTTCCAGAGAGAATGTCCAAAAAGAATTTGAGCCGGTCCAGGGAAATGTGTCTGGCTTGTTAAGCGCGATATGATGGACATAATGGAGGACATCGATCGAGCTGAGTTTTCCAAAAAAATATGGATTTAAACCGTTGCGAATGAGTGTCGTTCGTAAATACTTT
>RHAI01000034.1 GCA_010028705.1 bacterium | reverse complement strand
GCCACACCCTCCGTGGACGTGAGCCCATCCAGTGTACGACTAAGTACCGCGTCACCCGTTGTCGAATTGGAATCCATCCAAAAGGCGATTGATTTATTTTCACAGGGGACCCGATCGACTGAGTTGAAACTGTTCGAAATTCAAGCCGCTCGAGCGGCGCTCACGGCCGTTGAATTACAACTCACCGGAGTACGTAACGCGCTCAAGGCCCGCCAAGAACTTCAGACCTTGCTTCAAAAATTAGCGATCGACCCCCAACAGTCTAGAAAACCAACCCGAAGCCTCCGGATTGTTCAGACACTATACCGATCAATCTATGGAACCGAACTCATTCCCAACACCGATCAGATTCAACGGGCCATGGCCGCCAATCGGATTGAAATTGCGCACGAATGGGCCAAAAAACAGCCCCTGTTAGTCCAACGACGCAAACTCATGGACAGTGTCGATCGGTCGGGATCGATCGAATCGACGATTATCGCCCAGCGGAACGAAATGACGGCTCTGAAATCTCGGATAGCCATGGTGCCCATCGCCACCAAAGTTCCCGAACCAGCGATCATCACGATTACCCCATCAATTCCGGTGATCCCCACCGCACCCGAATTGCCGACAACGCCCGTCAGCGCAACGGCCTCGCCCTTAGAAACCTTCTCGGAATTGAAGCGATTGCACGACGATGTGAATCAATGGATCGACTGGGCCCAGACGTCGCCGTATTTTTGGGTGTCCAGCGACACCATTCGGTGGCGCGCAATGCTCACCGATACACGCCTTCACACCACCATGTTTCGCGACCAATGGATGCCTACTTCGGGCCAGGATGAACCGGTCGATTCGGACACACTCAGTGACGAAAAAGCCGCCGTGTCCCAATGGCGATTACTGCGTCATGCGGTTGAAACCGACGTCCGCCATGTCCAGGATCAGCATGCCAGCCAGATGCGTCAGCTCCACCAACTCACGACCGAAACGGCGACATTAACCCAACTCCTCGATTCGCTGAATCAAGGGGTCAAAAAAAAAATCGACACAACCATCGACGACTCTGCCGTTACCCCTTGACGCCTATACCATTCAGCAACGCCACGAAAATCCGAACGCGTACTATTACGTCGGTCCGATTCAGCTGAAGGTATTATCCGCGACAACCGCATCCGACAGCGTTTACGTGATGGTTGTCCCACCTGAGCCCCTTCAGTCAATGGCACTCGTTGTCCCTAGCCGTCAGGTCAGACTGTCCGAAGTGTCACCCACACTGTGGGTGGGTCGGCTCCCGTCCGATGTCACTGGGTCGGTATTGGTTCAAATGACCACAGGAAACGTGACCTACTATCACACGTACGGGAGTATCCGTTCCGCGTCCGAAAATCGGGAATTAATTCGGGAGTTTTCCGTTTTTCCACGGGGCGACACGATCCATCTTCATCAGGTCGGTATTGATCCTGATTATTCGAGTAATAACTTATTCCAGCCGTTACGGTGGTTCGATCATGTCACGACCAATTTGACAATTAAGGGGCTAAAAACCCTGTCGTACCGGTCACGGTTTTTGCGAGGGTCTAAATCCGGATTCGTCCCGGGAAACCAACGCGACGAATTGCTGCGAATTACGGTGACAGGCCGAGTAAACGATATTGAAGTATCCGGAACCTTGCAGGATTCTTCCGTTGTATTAGACGATTCAAACAAAAACAGTATTTTATTGAAAAACGACACGTGGGAAGGGTACTTTGGGGAATACTGGTCCGAAATGACCGACCTTAAATTACTGAGTTATTCCAAACGTCTGGATGGGATTAAGGGGAAATATAAGTCACCCAATTTCTCGATGGTGGCCATGATTTCTGAATCAAAAGGGACGGCCGCCCACGATCGGCTGTACGGAAAAAATTCACAAGGGCCATACACGGTCACGTCCAAACCCGTGGTGGTGAATTCGGAAAAGGTGATCTATCACGGTAACGAGTTAATTCGCGACACCGACTACTCGTTTGATTATGATCTGGGACAAGTGACGTTTAAAAAGGAGTTTATTCCCGATACGGACGTCTTTACGATCGATTATGAGTACGCCGATTCGGTGTATAAAAAGACATTTGCAGCCACCTATGCCGAATGGCGCGCCACTGGTGATTCTCGGGTGATCGGCGGAATTTCAACGCTTGGAGTAGGGTATCAAACTCAAATTGATCGGGGTGGGGCCGCCACTGCCAATTCAGGTGCTGTCCATCCGCAAACCAAACATGTGATGGGTGCAAAGGCCAGTTACCAATTTCTACCCAGCGGCAACGCCTCGACCGAGATGGCGGTCTCTGCCGTAAACCATAACAATACAACCAATAGGATCGATGAGACCGGCCTGGCGGTAGACCACCGCATGGCATGGGTCGGGTCAGGTATGGCCGTAAAAGCAACGATAAAACAATTATCTGATCAGTTTAATCCCATCGGCGCCGCGATACTTCAGCCCGGTTACTCCAGTTATGGACTTGACGTTGGGATCACCCCCACATCGTTTTTGGAATCCACCATATCTCACGAATCGGAATACTATCCCAAACTTGTCGGGTACGTTCAGAACAAAACCTGGGATCTCCATACCACCATCGATCGCTTTGGCATCGGCTACTATCACCGGCGGGACCAGGATTATTCAAGCACGGCCAACAGTCTCGATAAAACGATCGAGCGCCAGACCTATTCGACCACCATTGCATTGCCGTGGGCGGTGGTGAAACCGTCACTTCGGTTGGAATCGGGCGAAAATCTCATCACAGTCACCGAAAATTTTAAAAATTCAATCATACAACTTCAAACGCAAAGTACGTTTGGCCCCGAAATTCAGGTATCATCCGGCATCGAGTGGCTTCGTCAAACATTAGCGACGGGGGAACACGCCGAACGGGACACGGTAGGAATATCGACGGCCATCATGCCAAATCCAGACACCACGGTGGACGGCACATTCAAATTCGTCACCGACAGCCGTGATGGTCAGTCGCTGCTATCGGCGATCAATTACGCCTTTCGTCCCACTAAACAACTCCGATTGAATGGAAATTACAATGTCGAAACGGTCCAGGAGATCCTGGGATCAACTGCCTACAATGTGATTAAACAGGCCCTCAATTTCGGTGTGGGATGGCGGCCGCTCACCGGGTTATCACTGAGCTACAAATTTAAACCGACATTTTCAGATAACCGGGATCTTGGTTGGTTACGATACGACGATCGTGTCGTCCACCAATACGGTGTTTCGTATGATGGTTGGGACAATATCGTACTCGCGCTGGACCACAAAGCATCCAGTAAATCGATTTTGGACAAAACCAAATTACCGGCCGCCGTTGTCCAACAATCCGCTGTGCAACTGACTACCCTGGGTCAAGTTGAGTACCGTGTCGACGAACGGTCGACCTTAAGATACACCCTCGATCGGGATCAATCATTTGAGGCGAATCTGAATACCTCGACGGCTACTGGCACCACCGATGATACGAATTCATCGCGAGACCGCCACAGCATCGAGTATCAGATCCAATTCTCTCCGGGACTCAAACTCACGAGTGCCTACCGTCGCATTGATGAGCTCAGTACTCAAACGTCCAGCACCCTCAATGCCACCAATTTACTCACCCAATCCGCAGAGACCGGTGTGGACTGGGAGGCCTCGTCGACCTTGTCCGGTCGATGGAATGCCACCTGGGAACAGCGTATTGACCGCAGTGGAATTTTACCTGACACCTATCTCGTGATCCCCCATGGTGAGTTAAAATATCGTCCGTTACCGGGTATCACTATTGGCGGATTTCTTGAACTCACATCATCATTTTCGGGCCAATTTACCAGCCGATGGAAAGGGTCGGTGTATACAAAATCGGATTCGCGACTATGGAATAGTGTTGATATGGCTCTGTCCGGCCAGGTTGATTTTGAATCAGAACGCGCACCGACGGACTACGATACATTCGATGGATTGATTAAAGTGACCCTTATATTTTAGTCGGTGTGTAATCCGGATCACACAATTTTTGAAGTGCATCACCAATTAATTCGCGTTCGGCATCGGTTGCCGGAATTAACGGGAGGCGCGGGTCACCCATGTTAAAGCCCATCAATGCCAAGGCAGCTTTTAACGGCGTAGGATTTGAGGTAATAAATAACACCTCAAACAATCGGGATAATCGTTCATTAATCCGCTCGGCCGTTTCAAAATCGTCTGCTACGAACGCCGATATCATAGCGGACATTTCCAACCCAGCTACGTGGGCAGCCACCGACACCACCCCAACGGCTCCCTCACGCATAAACGGAAGTGTCAGCGCATCGTCCCCGGAATATATTAAAAAATCAGCCGGTGTCACCCGCCGAATCGCCCGGACTTGCTCCACACTACCCGCCGACTCTTTAATCGCAAAAATCGAGGGAATTTCGGCGAGGCGACCAATCGTCTCGGGCTCTAAATTTCGGCCGGTTCGTCCGGGAATGTTGTACAACATCATCGGGAGTTGGGTAGCGTTCGCAACAGCGGCGAAATGTTGAAAACACCCCTCCTGGGACGGACGATTGTAGTAAGGGACCACTTGCAAGGTGGCATCCATTCCCAATTTCTCAGCGTTTATTGTGGACTCAATGGCCGTGCGAGTGGAATTTGATCCCGTGCCCGCAATTAACTTTCGTGATGGAAAGGTTGTGCGAAGAATGCGGAACAATTCAAATTCCTCGTCATGAGTCAGGGTAGGGGACTCCCCGGTGGTACCCGCGATGACTAGCGAGTCGGATCCTGTATTAAATAAAAAATCGGCAAGGCGAATCGCTTCGTCATAATCGACCCCGTTGTTCGGAGTAAACGGAGTTGCCATCGCGGTAATAATTCGGCCAAAAGTTAACGTCATACTGTCACCTATTGTATTTCAAATAATTGGGCCATCGGAGCGTCGAGGGTGGACGACGGATCGTACTGCGTACTCAGCTTATCTAATCGGCGCTCAATTGTCCTCGTTTTTCTCGTGGCATCCTCGATCGTTTGTCCGGCTTCATGGAGCTTCTTTTGTGTTTTTTCCAAAAGGGTACCAAATTTACCAAATTCACTTTGGATCACGGCGAGTAATTGCCAGACCTCGCCGGTTCGTTTTTCAATGGCTAGCGTTTTAAAACCAAGCTGCAAACTATTTAATATGGCGGCCAATGTCGTTGGCCCTGCAACGACGACCCGATGGTTATTTTGAAGGGCCTCTTGAAGCCCCGGCAAGCGTAGAGCCTCGGCGAATAAGCCTTCCGTCGGAAGAAACATAATCGCAAAATCGGTACTATGGGGCGGATGAATATATTTTTGGGCGATGGTTTTGGCCTGAATTTTCAGCGTCGATTCGAGCTGTTTTTGAGACTGTTCGATGGACTCCGCGACGCCATCGTCAATGGCCGTAATCAGTCGTTGATAGGACTCGATCGGAAATTTAGAATCAATGGGTAACCAAACGATATCGTGATTCCCTTTACCTGGAAGACGTATCGCAAATTCAACAAAATCGGTACTCGTTGGCATTATTTTTATATTTTTAGAATATTGGTCTGGAGTCATAATTTGCTCGAGCAGTGCCGCCAATTGCACCTCGCCCCAGGTTCCCCGAGTTTTAACGTTGGTCAGAACCCGCTTTAAGTCGCCGACGCCCTGAGCCAATTGCTGCATTTCCCCAAGGCCCTTGTGGACCTGTTCCAGCCGATCAGACATCAGTTTATAGGTATCCCCCAAGCGTTTTTCGAGGGTCGATTGAAGTTTTTCGTCCACCGTGACTCGCATTTGCTCAAGTCGCATGGCATTGTCCGTCTGAATATCGCCTAATTTTTTTTCAACCGAGTCTTTAATCGAGCCGATTCGTTGGTCAATCATGCCATTTAACGTTGTCACCTGGTTCGAAAAGAGCTCAATCAACTGATACTGGCGATTTAAATGATCAACGAGAGTACCGGCTACCTGCTGCGATTGGCGAGAGGACGTATCACGGATCTCATCCCGAAGCTGTTTCGAAATAAATAGTAATAATGCGATCACAAGGATCGCGAGAGCAGAAAATAAGGAGACAATTATCATAATGAGTAAAAATGGGGTGAACGATGGGGCTCGAACCCACGACCACCAGAGCCACAATCTGGTGCTCTGCCAACTGAGCTACGTCCACCATGAGATTTCGACGTCCCCCATATTACCTACTTTGGTATCAGTTAGACAAGATACGAGCGTTTATTCGCCATCGACTTGGCAAACTCCTGAGTAAATTGAGTGGCGACCTGCTGTAATTGGGCCGTGTGTTGGACCGGCGACACAGCCGATAAGCGATCAACTGCAGTGGTTGAACGACCCGCCGAGTCGGGGCGTGATCGCGATGGGGTACCTGAAACCGACGACGGGCCCGACGCTAGCGGCTGTAGCATGGTGTATGACATAGTGCATCTCCATAAATTTTGGGATTTGCGATAACTCGCCAGGACCTTATTCCCAAATCGGCTAACTTTAAACCAGCTTTACCCAATCCCGCATTACCGGTTCGTAGCCATGGTGTTTCACAACCGAGATCATCTCCGGAAGCGACCGATGATCCGAAATTTCAAATTGAGGCTCGGTACTCGTGCCACCGTAGCCACCCGGCGCGGTATTCGACTCGGCGGATATATGGGTCACCCCAAGTGGCAATAATTTATCGCGAAGTTGAGCCGATTCCCTGGTGGACATCGTAATCGAGATATCCGGAAAACACAGTCGAAACGCCACAATAAACTGAACTAGTTCCCGATCAGAAATGGGATAATTAACCTGAAAATCCCCCACCATATCTTTGATTCGTGGAAACGATATGCCGTATTGAAGCGTCCAAAAATGGCGTTGCATATAGACCAAATGATGGGACAGCGCCATGGCATCAAATCGCCAATCCGTCAGGCCAAGTAAGGCGCCGAGAGTGAGTTTATAAAAACCCGCCGACGCGCCAGCCTCAACGGCGTCCAATCGTTTTGAGAAATGTCGCTTTTTACCAGCCAAATGGTAGGATGCGTACGCCTCCGAATCGTAGGTTTCTTGGAATAGTACGAGGCCATCGGCTCCCGCTTCGATTACGCGAGAATAATCCGACTGAGACATCGGCTGGACCTCGATGGAAATTGACGCAAATAGCGGGCTCAGTAATCGGATCGCATGGGCGATGTACTCAGTGCCGGCTTTATCCTCGGCTTCTCCCGTTAATACGACGATCTGATCAAATCCACGATCACGGAGTAACTGGGCTTCCGAAATAATTTCGGAATCGGATAGTACCCGTCGAGGATACCGATTTCCGACGCTAAACCCGCAATAGGTACATTGGTTGTAACAATAATTTGAAATATATAACGGAACAAAAAACTGCATTGTTCGCCCAAATCGTTGAACCGTTAACGCGTGGGCCCGTTGGGCCATTGCCTCCAGGTGTCCAGCCGCTGATGGGGATATCAGCGCCGAAAAATCACTGGGTCCCAACCTCGACTTTCTCAATACCCCGGCGACATCATCGGGGGACATGGTGGCGGCTGCCAGTAACTCCTGTCGGATCGCAGGGCCCGAAAGCTCGTCGCTAAACATCCAAGAAATCGGTCAACGGCGAGGACGCCGATGCCACCCCGCTGAGATTGGGAAGACCCGCGCAATACGCCCGACGACCCGCTACCACGGCGTCACGAAACGCGGAGGCCATCGCGACCGGATTGCCAGCCGTCGCAATGGCCGTGTTCACGAGCACAGCATCGGCCCCCAATTCCATCGCTTGGGCCGCCTGAGATGGCGCACCGATCCCGGCATCGATCACGACTGGGACAGTCGACTGTTCGATGATAATCCGAAGCAATTCCATTGTCTTCAACCCTTGATTGCTTCCAATCGGTGAGGCCAATGGCATTACGGTGGCGCACCCCACATTCGCCAATCGTTTGGCAAGTACCGGGTCAGCGTTGATATACGGCAACACGACAAACCCTTCGGACACTAACTGTTCAGCCGCTTTAAGGGTCTCGATTGGACAGGGCATCAAGTACGTGGCATCAGGAATTACCTCGAGCTTTACCCAATTTGACACACCCGAAAATTTGGCCAGCCGCGCAATGCGTATGGCCTCTTCAGCAGTTCGAGCACCCGAAGTATTTGGCAAAAAGACGTATTTATTTGGATCAATGTGGGTGGTGTACGAGTCCACGGGCGCATCAAAATTAACCCGGCGAACGGCGACGGTCACAACGTCCGCACCCGACGCTTCAACGGCGGATTGCATCACTTGTGGTGATCGAAATTTTCCAGTTCCGACAAATAGGCGCGACTCAATCTGTTTTCCAGCGATCATCAATGACATACGAGGCAAGACGATACCATTGATCGTTCAATCACTCCATTTCAATATTTTTCGGCGGCTGACGAAGCGAATCGCAGCACTCGATTTGGATGGCCATCGCCGGGTCACCCGCTCGTGTTGGAAACGCTTTCCAAAAATATTGGTTAGAACGCATAATAGACGCCATGATAGCGAAGCGTGACAGTTGGGCCATGTTCAATCGGATAGCCAATACTTACGATGTAACAAATCGAATCGTTTCCCTCGGCATTGACCAGCGATGGCGACGTCAGCTAGTCGGTACCGTAGCGACACATCAACCATTGGCACTGCTTGACTTGGGAACGGGAACCGGTGATGTCGCACGTCTACTGGCTGACCGGTTTCCCGACGCGACGATTTATGCAATCGACCCAGCCGCCGCCATGCTGGCCATTGGCCAAGAAAAATCAGGTGACGATTCGAAGATCATTTGGACTCTCGGCGCCGGAGAACACATCCCGTTACCGGACGGATCAATCCATCATGTGACCATGTCATTTTCACTCCGCAATGTGCCCGATTTAGATCAAACACTGGGTGAACTCTACCGAGTGCTCGCGCCGAATGGTCGGTTTTCAATCCTTGAATTTGGATTGCCCTCGTTCCTCCCGATTCGATGGGTGTACCTCGCGTATTTTCGATATCTGTTACCGTTCATTGGGGGTATTGTCTCCGGCGATCGGCCGGCGTACCGGTATTTAAACACCTCCGTTGAGGCATTTCCCTACGGCGATGCGCTGTGTCAGCGATTTACCGCGACCGGATTTTTGAACGCGAGGTGTCGCTCGTTAACATTTGGCGTCGCGATGATTTATGAAGGTGAGAAAGGATGATATTTCCACACACGGTGATATCGGCTGAACCGTCAATCAGCGGGCAGGTCGTTATGCGGTCTGACACCTACCCATGGCCCGCGGTGTTCGATGCCTTCCCCACGGGACACCGAATCGTTTTTCAGGCTCAAGCATCGAATCGGGTCCTCGTGGCGTCGGGGATTGAACGCCAGGAAGTAACGACCGTTTCCAGACTCGATGCCGCCCTCAGTAGCTGCCATTCCGGAGATACTCATTTTATTTTAATTCCATTTCCATCCCATCCGACAATCTCGGATTGCCCGGTTCAACTGATTACTCCAAAATTCCTCTACGACCTTCCCGAGCACCCCTCCGTCCCGATTGAACTCCCTCAGGGCGAGCACGAATTTTCGAATCAGGAGTGGAATCGACGGGTGATGAATATTAAAGCGCGATACCCGAAAGTGGTTTTGTCCCGAAAAACGACGGTGTCGTTACCTCCCATGTCCGGATGTTTAGTGAACCAATTATTCGCCGCAGAGCCCCATGCACATCATATTTTTGTCGACTATTTACTCGGTCAATCGTCTCGTCAAAACGGATGGTTATCCGTGTCACCGGAACGGTTGTTTTCGGCGACGTCAGACCAAATCATCACCGAAGCGATCGCCGGCACCACAGAACTTAGTAACGCGATGGAGCTCACCCAACACACCAAAACAGCTCACGAGCACCAATGGGTCGTGGACTGGATCATGACCCAACTGGCACAGGCCGGAGCCGACCCGGTTGCAGCCCCTAAAATTATTCGTCGCTTGGCCCGAGTGGCCCACCTCGTGACCCCCATTTCTGCCCCAAGAAACGGGCTGGGCGTCGGCGAATTGATTCAATGTTTATTTCCCACTCCGGCTGTCGCTGGGACCCCACAAGCGGAGGCGATACAGGCGATTAATCAACTCGAATCCGACCGTGGATTTTACTCCGGATTATTTGGCATAATATCACCCCATCATACTGAATTTATCGTGCTGATTCGATACCTGGAATTTGGCCCATCGGACGCCTTTGTTCGGGTCGGAGCGGGAATCGTCTCGGAATCCGAACCGGATCTCGAATGGGCCGAACTCAATGCAAAAATTCGGATATTTGGCCCGGTCGTATGAATTCCATCCAAGCCCAAACAGCGAACCGAATATTACGTCTATTGAAACGTGCTGACGTGACTCATGTCGGTTTAGCCCCTGGGTCCCGATCCACCCCTTTGGTTACGGCACTGACCCAGCATTGGGATCCATCACGTATTACCGTCCATTTTGACGAACGGGGATTAGGGTTTTGGGGCCTTGGAGTCGGTAAGGCTTCGGGGCATCCAGCGATTATTATCGTCACCTCTGGGACGGCCGTTGCCAATCTTCTCCCATCGGCAATTGAAGCCTTTTATTCCAACGTCCCTATCATTTTTTTAACAGCGGATCGTCCGAGTGATTTGGTGGGCGTGGGCGCAAATCAGGCGATACGGCAGCATGATGTTTTGTCAAATTATTGCCGATTTTCCGTTGACCTCCACCCGCCGACCGATGAAATTCAAGCGTCGTATTGGCTCCAACGGGTTAACGAAGGATTGGGGGTTTTAAAATCAGGGGCGCCCGGTCCGATCCACTTTAACGTACGATTCCGAGAACCATTGTGGGACGCCCAGGTGACGATTGACTCCGCGTTACCGTTACCCGGTGGTTGGTCACTGCCGTCAGGAACTCCATCGCTCGTCCCACCCATTGTGGCCGGATCGGTAATCGTGGGGGAATATGGCTCGACGGAGCAATTACCCGATGTGATATTGGATTCAACGGTGCCGATTTGGGTGGATATGTTATCCGGTACCATCTCACACGAGTCCCGGTTTTTTACGGATGCGGAATGGCACACATCCCCAATCAATTTACCCGATCCACTGGTTATACTCGGTGGAAAAATTCACTCCAAAGTTCTCAATCAGTCGATTCAGCACCACGTTGGAACCGTCGTTCAACTCACGAGTTATCCGTATATTCAAGATCCAAACCACCGGGTCGACTGTCAGATGGTGGGACCGTTACATCACCTCGCCGGGGCTCTAACACCCAACGCCACAGACTATAATTACTCGATTCGTCGCCCATCTATCGGCAGCCAATGGTCGGAATTGTCAGCGATGGCCGCGATCGTACCGTACCTGAACGAGAACTGGTCGGTTTTTATCGGCAACAGCTTAGCGATACGATGCCTTGACTGGCTGAGGCCGATTCTTTCGAATCGATTTATAGCCCAATTTAATCGGGGCGCCAGTGGCATCGATGGATTAATCGCGACGACCCATGGCATCGCCCAATCGTCAGCTGCACCAACGATCGCCATAATCGGAGACTTATCGGCACTTCATGACCTCAATAGCCTGGCGTTTGGTGCGTATGAGGCAGCCGATCACCCACTGATCATCGTTGTTCTCAACAATCGTGGGGGAGGATTATTTACCCAGCTTCCAATCGTTACCCATCCCAATTTTGAGCCGTATTTTAGGACTCCGCATTCGTTTAATTTCGAATTTCCGGCCCGGCAATTCAATTATCAGTACCACCACATCGACTCATTGGATGAGGCGCGTTCCCGGATTCCGGCAATCCTGAGTCAGTCGGGACGCCATCTGATCGAATTGGTTGTCGAACCTGACGCGATAGGAGATCATCTGTCGATCATTCGGTCTAAATGGGGTTACTGATCCCGATTCCACACCACACGTTAAGGAGATTTATGATTCGTAATTGGTTCGTTGTATCTGTATCACTCTTGGCACTATCGGCCACCCTAATGGCCGGAGTCACCGAAAATGCTGTCGTCCTGGGAGTCGTTGACGGGGATACAATTCGCGTCACATATAATAAGCACCGAGAACTCGTTCGTTTAATTGGCGTCGACACCCCGGAATGCCGTCGCAATGACAAACTCATGCGCGATGTGTATCGCACCAAACAAGATGTCAATACGGTTCTCGCGCTGGGTAACGCCGCAAAACACTTTACTCAGAGCATCTTATCGCCAAACGATGTGATCAACCTTGAGTTTGACGTTCAGAAGCGCGATCGGTATCGTCGATTGCTCGCCTATGTGTATCTACCGGACGGTCGTTTTTTAAACGAGGAATTATTAAAAAGTGGGCACGCCATGCCGTTAACAGTCCCCCCCAATGTCAAATACCAGGCGCAATTTTTAGAGGTTTTTCGGAAGGCGAGGGGACGATAATGTCTCGATTCCAATCAGCGTGGCAGCATGCCATGTCTCGGATGGTTGGTCGAATCGCTAATACAGCGTTTCCTCGCCCAATCATGTCCTTAATTATTCGCGCATTTGCATCAACTTACGACATTAAGCTCAACGACGCTGAACTGCCAATCAGTGAGTATACTACATTGGGTCAATTTTTTACCCGATCGTTACGTCCCTCGTTGAGGCCCATCGCTTCGGGCCCAATTGTCGCACCCACCGATGGAACCATTATTCAAACCGGCCCCATAACAGAGGGTATGGCCATTCAGGCGAAGGGGAAACGCTATTCAGTGGCATCACTCACCGGAACCACACATCACTATTCGACGTTTGCCACCATTTATTTGTCGCCCAGCGACTGCCATCGCATCTTCTCGCCCGTCGACGGTAAGATTGTGGGATCGACGTATATCCATGGGTGTTTGTACCCAGTTCGGCATAAGCAATTGGAATCCATTCCCCATTTATATTGCAAAAACGAACGCCTGATTACCCATTTTGAAACGCCTAATGGTCGAGTCACTCTCGTCGCTGTGGGTGCACTCAATGTCGGGACGCTGTCGACTGAATATAATCCACACCAGTTGCCGGTCGATACCCATCGTGGTGACTGGGTCACGACATTCCATCTGGGATCGACAGTGGTCATATTATGCGAGAAACCGATGGGCACCCCACCGCTGGGAACGATTCGGTACGGAGAGGCGTTATTCACGGATCTGAATTAAAAGTTTTATTAACAAAATCGGCATTCAGCCTGGGATTCGACGCCGTTGGCGCCTGTTCCCCATTTGTTTCTCAGCATTTAGAGGCTTACCGACAGATGGTCGAAACATCCTCGTACGGGGATATGGGATATCTCGCTCGCCATCTTCCATTCAAAGAAAACCCTGAATTATTATTGCCCGGAGTGCGTTCCGCGTACGTGGTCATCAAAAATTATAAAAATACCTCCGAAAAACACCTTACCGGGGACAATAAAGTGGCCCGTTACGCCGCCGGATTAGATTACCACTCAGTGATTGGGGCCAAACTGGTTCAGCTCAGTCAGATGATCGAAACCCAGATTCCCACGATCCGCACGTATTATGGTGTGGATAGTCGACCTCTTCCCGAACGAACATTGGCGATACTGGCCGGATTGGGATTTAAGGGGAAGAACAGCATGGTTATCCGACCAAAGCTAGGATCATATTTTTTTATAGGGGTTTTATTGCTAACCGAAGAGATCCCGTTTGATACGCCCATGATCGGAGGATGTGGCACATGTACTCGGTGTATCGATTCATGCCCACCTCACGCCATTGGGACCGACGGAAGTTTTAACATAACAGCCTGCACCAGCTATCAAACCATTGAACAAAAAGCAGCGATGTCAGATTCACAAAAAACCACGTCCAACGGATGGATATTTGGGTGCGATATTTGCCAAGAAGTGTGTCCGTTTAACCACGATAAAACACCGATAACAGACTGGGTCGAATTGATGCCAGAATCGGGTGTCGGTCATCACCTGGCCGACGGCAACGGAACCGAACTGATGATCCCCAAAACTACGGCGCTGTATCGATCCCGCCAGAGGGTCCGGTTAAACATTAGTCCCCGCTCACCACTGGCGTAACGCATCGCCCAGTAACTTGGCAAATTGATACGGATCCTCGAAATGACAATTATGTCCGAGCCCCGGTAATATCGCCACTCGCGACGGATAAATAGCGTTTAGACGCCGCGCAATACCCACATATTTCGTATCTTTTTCGCCGGTAATATAAGCGCACAACTGGATGTGACTAATACTGTCCCAAATGGGATTCTGGTCGACCGCTGAAAACATCGTCAACGCGCGAGCAAGCGATTGAGGACTATAACTGGCGCGTCGTGCTAATAGTTCTAAAAACCTCGGATGCCTCGATAGATCGCCGAACATTGGCATCGAGTACCATTCGCGCAAAAAATGAATCGGATCCATTGTCTGCAACCGATCCAGCAGTTGCCGCTCGAATCGAATACGAGCCCGTCGTTCCACCGGATTATCAATACCAAGCGATGCCGATTCAAGACTTAGCGATCGGACCATCATGGGGTGCTGGACGGCCAGTTGGATTCCCAAACGCCCTCCCATCGAATATCCGACAATCCCTATGGGGGTAGTCATCCGTGATTCTAGATAGCGAATGATTTCAGAAATAGTCGACTCACAGGTCATATCATCCGTTATTGGACTCAGCCCATGCCCCGGCAAATCCGGAGCAATACAGTAAAATTCAGGCAATAATGATGCGATCTGGGCCCAGTCGGCGGCCTCACCCAAAAATCCATGTAACAAGAGTAGGGGAGTCCCTGAGGGGTTATTCCACGCCATCCAACGCATCTAAAACGCCGCTTCAATAACCGAACGCATCGCGGCAATTTTTTGACGATACGTAGCTACCTGATCATCCATCCAATCCGAATCTCGCCCCAATGCTTCAGCCAAACGGGCAGCGATCGATTCGGCGACGTCGTCGCCATTACCTTTTGTAAAAAACAGTTGAGATCGACGCCGCATGACATCGTCTAGGGTGGACACAAACTGATCTTGGACTACCGTAGATATCCATTCGTCTCGTAACTCAACAGGTGTCGATTCAAAGGAAACGGTTGGGGGCAACGGAAGGTCCTTCGTGCTGCCAAACCACGGCATTCTCAATTCCGACAAAATCACTTTAGCCGCTTCTTCAGCCATCGACCGACACGTCGTGTATTTTCCGCCCACCATCGAATAGAACTGATCACCATGAGCCACCAACCGATGGTCACGCGACATTTTTGCGGGCGAGTCGGCCTGACTAGCCGCTAAAGGACGCAGTCCGGCGTAGGCTGAATAAATATCCGTCACTCCCAAAGGAACCGTCGAGACTCGACGCACTTCATTGATTAAGTATCGGATATCTTCGGCCGTGGGCTGAACGTGTGATGGATCGCCGGTATATAACGTATCCGTAGTGCCAATTAATGAATAGGAGTCATGAGGAATAACAAAAATCACCCGATTATCGGATTGGGCCGAGATTAACAGTGCGTGACTGCTCACAATCGGCTTTGTGGTAATATGAACTCCTTTAGTCGGCTGAACGATCGGTCCCCCCGATGGATGGACGCGTCCCGCAATCAAATTCGCCCAGGGGCCAGTCGTATTAAGAATTACTTTAGGGGTAATGATACGCTCAACTGATCCAGAAGAAACCGTCACTAATTTTCGGTGACGATCGATCGCCGTGACCTGGCTGTAGGTTAAAAACGACGCGCCCAATGATCGGGCTTGCATCGCGCACTCAATACCCAATCGAGAATCATCCATTTTCCCATCAAAATATTCAGCAACGCCAACTAAATCGGTTGTATTCAAGCTCGGCTCGATGCGAATCGCCTGGTCGATATCGATCATCCGATTGTGGCCAATTCGGCGACCAAGGGATAACCACTCATATAACGCCAAACCGATTCGAACCATCCAGGGCTTCCGAATGTCACGTGCATACACAGGAATATAAAACGGCTGAATCGACACGATATGCGGTGCATTCCGAACCCAAAAGTAACGTTCTCGGCACGCATCAGCGACTAACGCCAGGTTTCCGTGCTCTAAATACCGAATTCCGCCATGAAGTAATTTCGACGACGCGCTAGACGCACCGGAACACAGATCCGACTGCTCAACAACGCATACCGATACTCCCCGGAATGCCAATTCTCGAGCGATGCAAATTCCGTTAATGCCGCCGCCAATGATTAATACGTCTGGGGATAAGTGTGTCATCGGAATTGTAGTTATACCATACCCAGGAATGTGACACCTAAACCTGGATTTTTCCCCTATTTTTCGTGTAATAATTATTATGCGACATTAAAAAACGGATATTTTCAACAAATACCTTGCGATAACAAATGGGCCCTGATAATTTATTTCAACCGTGTGATGAAGGGGTCTTGAACGCTTCGGAATCATTCTACCCAGGATTTCCTCCCTCATGCTGTATGCCCCTCGTGGCATTTAACTAATTACTAGTATTGTGAGTCGTTATGGCAAGTACCGCAGAGACAACCCGCATCGCGTTGGTTTTTGAGTTTATTGTTGGATCGAATCGTCAGCTAATGCTTTGCGTTGAAGGCAACTACGGAAACGATCCATTACCCCTCGGCCTGTCAACCCTGATGCAATTTTTATATTCAAATGAGACCCATCTGAGCCCTTATGATGCCGACTTCTGCTACCTATTGGCGAAGTTGGTTAAAAAAGCATTAATCGGGAGCGAATTTCGATATGTCATACCATCTGAAACGGATATGGCAATTTTTTTCTCAGCGTTAATTGAACATCGAGTGCCTGGGTTTTGGCGAAATTCAGATGGTGTTGTTGCGCCACTAAAAATCAACAGCGAGTTACCCATTTCGATACAAATTGAAGAGAATAAAGGCCGATTAATGTGCTCCTTACTTAATCGAAACAAATGGCTTCATCAGCCATCATCATGGCTGACATTTACCGTTGATCGAAAGCGAATCTGGTTCTGCGACGGAGTGGTTCGGACGATGTTAAACCGCGATGTCGAGCATTTCATTTCTCGATTCCTGGATCATCCCAAAATATTTATTGGCGGGAATGAGGCCACTCAGTTCATTCAAAATGTATACAAACCCAATAAATCCGCCCTGATATGGCACGTCAGAGCCGACTTGAATCGATTTGTACCCCACGAAGTGCATCCGCAGCCTGTTCTCGACATCGATTACGAGAATGGCATGTTAGTCCTAGAATTAAGATACAAATACTGTCTCTTATACACATCT
>RHAI01000033.1 GCA_010028705.1 bacterium | reverse complement strand
GCCCCCAGATCTGGGGGCAGTATAGGAATGTCTCAGTCTAAATTTTTGAACCTATGAAATCACATTTACAGAAACACTGTTGCATAACCGCCATCGTAGCGGGATAACGGCAAGTTATGAAATTAAAAATAACGTATTTTATGCCTCTACTCGTTTTATTTTCAAATCCAGTTTGGGGGGTACGCCTTGATTTGCCTGAGATTGATAGTTTCTCCCTTCATGGCAAAACATACAGTCGATGGATGATCACTGGGCAATCGCCTGGCTATTCCCCGTTTCATTCTGCGTTTATAGCAGACTTAACCCCCACTGTTGTAGTTAATCCGAATCTTACCCTTCATTATTTATTAAGGTTGCAAAATCCGAGTGTCAGTGACGGATACGATGCGATGCAAGGTGTTATTGGTCGGTACAACGTTGAATTTCGAAGAGATATTAATGCTTTTGGATTTCAATCTGTGATATTCGAAATAGGTGATTTAGGGAAAACAACCTTGGGAAACGGATTGTTGTTAAAAGATTTTGAGTCGCAGGGGTTTGATCTGAAAATAAAACCAGAATCGGATTGGGTTGGAGGGCTTCGGTATATCGGTCACGGCTATTCAGATCCTGGAGATTATGCTGTTTTGTATGGGCATACGTTGGAAGACGACTTGGGTGGATACCTATTTTGCAGCATAGATGATTCTCAATATTTTAGAACCTATACCAATATTCTAGGGCTTTATTCTCAACTTCAATTTTCACCATTTTTAGTTAATCTTGAGGCTAGTTGTGGGTTAGATGGGGCCCCGCATTCTTCTGCTCCAGCCGCTTTGCTTTTGTCCCCTAAATGGAGTTTAAAAGATGATACTGGATCTTTAGAAATAAGCCTCACAGCCCGGTATTACACAGAAGAGTTTAACACTTTCTTCCAGAAATATCCTTTTCACAAAACCTATCATGGAATAGAAGAGGAATCTCAGGATTTTGATAATTGGAGAAATTATCTTCTTCATTCATTTCTTTCATCGGGCCACATTGGAAACTCTAAAGGAATTTCCGCTAGGATAAAGGGAACACAACACATCTGGGGCGCGCTGTGGGGTTATGGGGACGTAGAGTGGACCAGCCAATACTATTCTGACACAACAATTAACTACGCGTTTTATAAGGTTGGTGGCGAAATTCGGCTATCAGAACGTCAACACTTATATGCAGGGTTAAGCAATAAAGTTCTAGCGTCTGATGCTGCATACGACTACTCGAAGTATGGTAATTACCATAGCCAAGAAAGAGATAGTTTTTCGACCTACAACGTACCCGTTTTTGTCCAGGCTGACCCATTTTTTGAAATTGGAGCGACCATCGAATTTTAGGAGGCAATATGCCAAAGGATGACTTAATAGAAACCTATACTGCCCCCAGTTAAGATCGCTAAAGGATAGAGAGTCACCTAGGCCCTAAAGCCCCCAGATCTGGGGGCAGTATAGGAATGTCTCAGTCTAAATTTTTGAACCTATGAAATCACATTTACAGAAACACTGTTGCATAACCTGTTTTTAAAAATGCCGATATTGGTCATTTTGTAGCATATGATCATCGAACCTTCCCCCATCGAATGGACTCCGCGAGTTAGAATCGTCGTACGCGATCCCCTGCCCCGGTCTGCCTTTGAGCATCTACAACATCACTCAATACCTGAGCCATACTGTCTGACAATCGTTTAATCGTCAGAGACCTTATAAACCGATGGCGGATCTCACTTCGCCTGATTGAAGCGCTTCCGCCACGGCGTGATCGGTCCATTGGTCGCGCCGTTCGCGAACAGGGTCGAGTTGTAGATTTATCGCGGCGGCACACTGTTGCTTACAAGCAATACATCCGATTTGGCCCGCTTTACATTCCGCCTCTACCGCTGAAATAACCTCGGATGTGCTAAATATTTTATGATACGAAAACACCGGACAGACCGCTGGGTGTCCAGGATCAGTTTTTCGCACTCGTGCCGGATCTGTTAACATCGATCGGACGAGGTCATTTACCTCATGGCTAGACGATGAGATCGGAATCGTATTGCCATAACTTTTAGACATTTTACGACCGTCGAGTCCTGGTAGCGACGGAAAGTCGGTAATCATATCCGACGGTTCAGGAAAAATCGGTGCATAAAAATGATTAAAACGGCGGGCAATCTCACGGGTCAGTTCCAGGTGTGGCAATTGGTCTTTTCCTACAGGTACGGCGGACGCTTTATACAGTAAAATATCGGCGGCTTGAAGCACCGGGTATCCAAGAAATCCGTAAGTATTGAGGTCTTTTTCCCGTATCTCGTCAATTTTATCTTTATACGTCGGGACCCGTTCCAACCAGGGTAGCGGTGTGATCATGGAGAAGACAACGTGAAGTTCACTATGTTCGGCCACATCGGATTGAAAGAACAGTGTGGACATATTTGGATCGATTCCCGATGCAAACAAGTCTTTGGCTAGCTCAATTCGATGTTGCCTCAGTTGACTGGGGTCTTCGTAAATAGTAGTTAAAGAATGGAGGTCTGCGATAAAAAAAAATGACCTAAACGTTGACTGAAGTTTTACCCAGTTGTGGACGGCCCCCATCCAGTTTCCGAGGTGCATTTTTCCAGTCGGTTGGATGCCACTCACTAAACGGTCCATGAGGTTTCCATAAAATTGCGTAACATGTCGCGACCATATTCCGTCAAAATTGATTCGGGATGGAATTGAATGCCTTCGATGGGTAGGTGCTCATGACGTAGCCCCATGATCAGGCCGTCAGAGGTGGTCGCCGTAATATTCAAGCACGCGGGAAGCGAGTTGCGTTCAACGATTAATGAATGATATCGGGTGGCATTAAATGGGTTCGGCAACCCGTTAAACACCCCGGTTCCTTCATGAAAAATTGGCGAGGTTTTGCCATGGACAAGAGTGGGGGCATGAATGATCGTTCCCCCAAATACTCGGCCGATGGCCTGGTGTCCCAAGCAGACGCCTAACGTGGGAATGGATGGCCCCAGGTGGCGAATAATATCTTCGGAAATCCCTGCGTCTTCAGGGCGTCCGGGGCCTGGTGAAATGACAATTTTACTGGGTGTTAATGCGGTAATGTCGGCCAGACTAAGGTCGTCATTTCGTATTACTTTAACCTCAGCGCCTAATTCGTAAAAATATTGAACCAGGTTATAGGTAAATGAATCGTAGTTATCAATCATTAGGATCATAAATGGGATTCCTCTATACACGCGGCGATGACTCCGCTGGCTTTGTTTTTGGCTTCGTTGTATTCAGTTTCGGGATGGGAATCAGCCACCAGTCCAGCGCCAGCTTGAACATAAAATCGCCCATTGTGGGCGAGCGCGGTGCGTATCGCAATACACACATCCATATCTCCTGAAAAATCAAAATAACCGACAGCACCACCGTACACCCCGCGGCGGGTGGGCTCAATCGAGTCAATCAATTCCATGGCGCGCACTTTCGGGGCGCCGCTGAGTGTTCCCGCTGGGAACGTCGCCTTAAATAGATCAAACCCGTTTAGTGATGGGCGAAGCTTCCCCTCAACGTGGGAGACAATGTGCATCACGTGGGAGTATTTTTCGATCGTCATCATTTCAGTAACCCGTACCGTTTCGCAGACTCGTCCCAAATCATTTCGGCCTAAGTCGACCAGCATAATATGTTCGGCCACCTCTTTGTCGTCGGCCAGAAGATCCTTAACCAGGGCGTCTTCTCGGACTGGATCGCGGTTCGGATCCCGAGGGCGTGTTCCGGCGATGGGACGCAGATGGGCGTGTCCATGGGTCAATTTGACCAGGATTTCGGGGGATGAGCCTACCAGTTGGTAATCCGTGTAATCAAAGTAAAACATGTAGGGCGATGGATTGAGTAACCGAAGATCACGGTAGGCATCAAATGGATGTTTGGTGCTTTCAACCTCGAATCTCAGTGATAGCACCATTTGAAACACGTCCCCATCATGGATATGCGAGGCCGAGCGTTTCACCATCGATTCAAATTCATCATAGCTTACCGACGTGTGAACTGAATCGAAACGGGGCAATGACTGGGTCATTGCAGGGCGACGAGAGGCCCGAGATGGTTGGTTAAGCTGATCCAGAATTTTAGCGATGATATCATCACATGCCGCCATGCTGGTTAAGGATTGAGCGACTATCGTGATGGTTCGCTTGGCATGATCGAAAACGATCAGTGCCCCTGGAATCATGTAACGAGCGAGGGGGAGTTCGATGCCTGGTTTATCCGTTAGGTGGATGGTTTCGATTTGATCGATGATTTCCCAATTGGCATATCCGAACAACCCATTCGGAAATGGGCCGACCGGATCAGTCGGACGAATTTGGTTGAATTCAGATTCAATAATATCCAGTGCCTTCCCGCGAACAATGTGCTGCTTGGATCCTTCGATAATGGATACCCCGTCGGGCGACGCAATGTATTCCACCACGGGTAAACAACCGATAATCGAATATCGCGCAACGGATTCGCCCCCAACAACACTTTCGAGTAAAAATCCGGGGGAGGGTGCGAGCTTCAAATAGGCGGACACCGGGGTATCTAAATCCCCAGATATGGTCTGGGTGCGGACATGAAGTTGCCGTGGTGCCATACGTTAACCCATTTTTGTGAATGGCGGGATCACAGAATTACTTTCTATTTTTCCGTCGCGAATATACACATGGGGGCCGATGACGCACCCTTTGCCAATTTTTGTATGGCCATGGATCACCGAGAATGGATGAACAATCGTATCGTGCCCAATTTCAACCGTGGAATCGATAAAGGTTGAATCCGGGTCAACGATGCTGACCCCCTCGTGCATAAAATATAGATTGTTGTTTCGGTACAATAATTTGTTGATCGCGGCTAAATCCATCCGGGTATTAACCCCAATGGCGTGATCTGCCCGTGGCGTGTGAAACGCCGAGACCACTTTTCCCTTTGATTTTAATATTTGGATCACATCCGTGAGGTAATACTCTTTTTGAGCATTATTTGTCGTGACTTGAGCGAGGGATTCAAACAGGCAGGCGGCGTTGAACACGTACACTCCCGTGTTTACTTCGTGAATCGCAAGCTCGTCGGATGTGCAGTCTTTGGCCTCCCGTATCCCCGATATACTCCCCATTTTGGCGCGTAAAATGCGCCCGTAGGTGCCAGGGATGTCCATCGTGGTTGTCAGTATAGTAACGGATGCGTTGGATTCGGTATGGCTGGCGACTAAATCTCGTAACGTATTGGATTCGATTAACGGGCAATCACCCGCCAACACAATGATGGTGTCATCCGACGAATTGGAGATGTGAGGGGCGACTTGTAGCACCGCATGGCCAGTGCCCAACTGTTCCGACTGAGTCACGTAACTCATTTTCGGGTGCTTCACGGCATCTTTGAGTAATTCCGCTTGGTGGCCGACGACTAAAAAAATCTGATCGATATCTAAACTCGATACGGTGTCGACAACGTAACTCACAATCGGCTTTCCAGCGACACTGTGTGCCACTTTAAGGACATCCGATTTCATTCGTGTCCCTTTCCCTGCTGCTAAAATGATTGCATTTAGTGTCATTGTTGCCTCCGTGAGATGACTTTGCCCAATTCACATGTTAGTATCCCAATCCAATATGAAGGAGAGATGCAAATGAACATTACCATTAAATCCCATCATGTGAATATCACTGGTGCGTTAAAAGAGTATGCCCATAAGAAGCTAGAAAAAGTATTGAAGTATTTTGACAACATTCAAGACGTCATTTTGGAAATGGATATTCGGGATAATTCCGATGAAGATTCACGACAATTTGCGGCCGCCATTGTTCATGCGTCCCAGACGGTAATTCGGGCGGAACAAGCGTCACGGGATATGTATGCCGCGATTGACGTGGTGGTTGAAAAATTAAGTCAGCAACTCAAAAAACACAAAGAAAAATTGCGGGATCACAACCGCAAACCAAGTGCCAAAATAGTTGGTGGGGAATCGGATACGACGTCCCAGAAATTGGCTAAGCCTGAGATGGGCGAGGATCGTTTGTATGAGCAAAAACCGATGGATATCGATGAGGCCGTTGATTTGTTAGATGAGCGCAAAACGCCGTTTTTAATGTTCAGAAATATCCGAACCGAAGAGATTAACGTGGTGTATCCAATTTCTAAGGGAAAAATTGGTTTAATCGAGCCTTAGAGATAATCGCCTTCGAGTCCGAGTGATATGAAAAAAAATCGTCGACCCAATAATAAGATATCGGGCCACTTTTCGAAGCGGGACTTTGTCTGTCGTTGCGGTCATTGCAATAGCGCCATTAAAATTTCGTTAGGCCTTATTGGGGGGCTTGAAATGCTTCGCGCCTTATCCGGTAACCGGGTGAATATCATTCAGGGCTACATGTGTCCTGATGCCGCTGAGAAATTGGGTTCGTTAAAACGGAACTATTATACGATGGGTGTTGCTGCCGACATAACGATTGATAATGTCCCCGTAATCGACGTGTTCCGTATGGCCCATCAGGTTCCTGAATTTCGGGGGATCGGCCTCAATCTTGATAAACAATGTGTTCATGTCGATACCCGGAAAGCGCCTGACGCTGTAGTTTGGGTTGAGGAGCACAATCATTTGGTAACAGTAGATGACACCAACCGGCATCGATATATTCCCGATCCCATCCCCGTTCCTTCCGCTGATTTCTTTTCAGACACATCTGACGAGTAATCGGAGGTTATCGCCTCACACTCTGGCGAATTATCGGCGAGACATCGAGCATTGCTTACGGTGTTTGCAGGTGCCGGTGGAGAACGTCAACGTATCGGTGGCGATGGCCTATTTGAGCCATCCCACCATAGTGGCCTTGAATCCTCGGAGTGTGGCGCGCCGACTCTCGGCCTTGAGAACCTTTTGGAATTATATGATTCGGCAGCAATGGCTGATGAATAACCCGTGGGAAACGATCGAGACGCCTCGTCTTCCTCATGTCTTGCCTAAAACTATTTCTGCGCCGGAGATGGGCCGCTGGTTGGATCATTTACCGACTCGCTTGCCCGATCAATTACGGTTGCGATGTATTTGCGAATTATTTTTCGGTGCCGGGATCCGGATATCTGAACTGGTCGGTATTGATACGACTGATTTGGACTTGACCCAGCGTCAGATCGTTATCCGTGGGAAGGGCGGACGCTCACGACTGGCACTCTTTGGTCCAAATGTGGCTCAGTGGATTAGCCACTATCTATCTAGCGCTCGGCCCCAGTGGATCCTGTCAGACAGTGGTCCATTGTTCACCAATAACAAAGGCGGTCGAGTGACGTCACGCAGTGTCCAGCGATGGGTAAAATCGGCGGTAGCGTCTGGTCCCCTGGCGGGACGATTGACCCCGCATACGTTTCGTCATTCCTATGCGACGGCATTGTTAGAGGGTGGGGCGGATTTGCGTGCTATTCAGGAATTATTGGGCCATCGTAGTTTAGAAACCACTCAAATCTACACGCATGTGTCGGTTGATCGTCTAAAAACGTTGCATAAAAACTCGCCATTAGGACGAAGTCGTCAATGAGGTATTGGCTGTTGGGATGGGGGCTTTGGGTGCTGATATCGGGGTCCATTATTGGTGAGACACTACCGGTCCGCTGGTCGACAAAACTGGGAATTACCAATTTTAAGACGACGATACACTTGTTTAGCCAAGCGATTGCGGTGGGGTCCAACGGAGAAACTCGTCAAGGGTTGAACGATCCTTCGGATGGCGTCTACTGGATGGACGCAAAAACGGGAGAGGTTATTCGACGTCAAGGTGTTTCAGGGCACGAGGACCTTGATATCAATGGGGTGGCGTTAGGCGGAAAAAAAATGTTTGCAGCCACTCATTCTGGCCGAGTCATGGCGTATGAAATTTATCTGAATGGGGAGTTGCTATGGAACAAAAACGTGGGGGCAGGCGTTAAATCGGCCTTAGCCGTTGAGGACGTCAACTCGGACGGGGTTCCTGATGTGATTGTAGCGACTGTTGCCGGGGAAGTACTGGCGCTCGATGGAAAAAACGGCGACACGATTTGGAGTACACGGATCGACTACAAGGCCAATATGTTCGGCTTATCCGAAAAATCATTTATTGCCAGTCCGGCCTTGCTCGATGTTAACCGCGATGGCACGCGCGATGTGATTTTAGGGTCCCGCAATGGGAGCGTGTATGCCTTTAGTGGCCGTGATGGTGCGGTTATTTGGGAATTTCGAACCCTTACCCCATCGGGGGTTCATTCCTCGGCGTGCGTCACATCGGGCTCGATTCTGGTGGCGGAATCGAGTGGGAAGGTGCATTGGTTGGATAATTCTGGAGCACTTCTGCGGTCGGTCACTGTTGGCGCTCCCGATCAAATGCACGGCTTATTTGCCAGTCCGGTCGCGTTTCCGAACGGGAGCGTTGTCATCGGATCGTCTTGGCCGTCGGCTAAATCGGGAATTTGGTACATTCCAACAGCGTCGACTCAATCTCCGGTGTTCTTTCCAGCGGGAAAAGTATCGGCGACCGCCGTCGTTGGGGATGGTCTTGGCACCGGTGAGATGCAGGCCTGGGTGGTCACAGAAGGCGGACAATTGTGGGTCATCAACTCGTCCGGCGCACTGATGAGGGTATATGATTTGCCTGCAGGCTCTGAAACAACGCCACTGATGGCGGATATCGATGGGGATGGTCAGTTGGAACTGCTGATCGCCGGATCCGATAAATTTCTTCGAGCCTACCAATTGCCGGGACGTGGGCCAGTGGGATGGCAGAATTTTCGCGGAAATTTGTTTAATACGGGGGTGGCGAACGATCGTCTGGAATTTTACCAGCCAGAGCGTCATGCGATTGAAACATTGCGCGTGTGTAAAGCGCAAAGCCCAATGGAATTTATTCAAAAAGAACGCGTATATCGAACGGCTGGTTACGATTCTGAGTCCACATTGATTTCCCCCGAAGGGTTTGGATTTGCGCGATTGGGGGTAACCTGGGGGCGACTCAAACGCGCTATGGGACCTGGGGTCGAGTGTTTTGAAGGACGATTTGGCATGGGATATCGTGGCATATCGGTGGTCCAAGATGGGGAGGAACAGTTTGTCGTGTTGTTCCCGGAATGGAAGCGATATCCCATTGACTCCGATCCGGTACTGATGATGATGACGTATAATCGAAAATTTCGTACTAAAGAAGGGGTAGGTCCGGGGACACCGATCTCTGTCGCACAGGCCATCTATGGCACTCCGAATCTGACCTTCGATACCAAAACCAAGCAAGAAAGCGTGTCCTTCAAATCCATGCCGTGGGACAAAATTCGGTTTGGGCTGATCCCCGTGACGGGGGAATATAGCTCGAAGGGGTCGGTGAAGACCGTCTCGGGGTATCCCGAGGGGAGTTTTATAAATTACGTCGAAATTCGATTGAATTAAATGGGGGCTGGGCGTGAGATCGGATGATGTAGCGGTGTGTGGGTTCCAAAAAGTCCCTTCTATATAAAGGGGTAATGGGGTTTAATTACACGAATGATCCAATGGTCCGCGAGACTACAGATAACGACTGGATTGCGACGTGGACACTATCACTTTGTAGGACGTGAATTTTGAAGCAACATCGACATTATGTTGGACTGATCGGTACAAATGGAGCGGGAAAATCCGCCGCATGCGATTATTTACAGTCGATAGGCTTTTTAGTGGTGTCGTTATCGGATATTGTTCGGGCAGAACTGCATGGGCATCAAAAACCTGAAACTCGAGATAACCTCGTTCATATCGCCAATGACATGAAAGCTCAATTTGGGATGGATGTATTGGCACGACGTGCGTTTCATGAATCGGCTGAAAAAGACGTGTTTAAGATCGCATTTGATAGTATCCGCAACATCGACGAGGTGAATTATCTTAGGGATCGAGGGGTGTTTTTTCTCGGCATTAATGCGCCAATCGAGCTTCGATTCGAGCGAGTCGTATCACGGGGGCGCGCCTCTGATAGGGTTGATTTTGATACATTTAAAGCCCATGATATTCGAGAAAATTCCGGTCAAAGCTCGGGTCAAAATATTGGAAGTGCGTTGGCTGTGTGTGACGCGATTATCCAGAATACCGGCAACTTGGATGAATTTCATGCCCAGTTACATACGATCCTAGAAAATGACTTAGGACTATTGAGGAGGGACAAATCATGACCGGTCTATTTATTGATGGCGGAGTGCCGTTGTTTGGATCCGTTGCCGCTTCGGGGGCTAAAAATGCGGCGCTACCATTGTTGGCGGCGAGCTTAATGATGAACGGCAGCTCGACACTAACGAATGTTCCTCATCTAATGGACGTCTTTACCATGTTAAAAATGCTGAATGCATTGGGTGTAAGAGCCGAAATGCAGCCAGGGAATCGAGTGGTGATTAATAACACCAAAAAAGTAAAGCACATCGCCCCATATGATTTGGTAACCGCAATGCGGGCGTCATTTTTTGTGGCCGGTCCTTTGGTTGCAAAAACAGGGTTTGCCAAAGTCCCGTTACCGGGCGGCTGCTCAATTGGATCACGCCCCATTGACATTCATTTAAAAGGATTTGAGCGGCTTGGTATTCAACATAGTATTGAGCATGGTTTTGTTGAGCTCAAGGTGAAATCCTTGCGAGGTAATTCGGTGCATCTCGAATTCCCATCGGTGGGTGCGACTGAAAATGTGATGATGGCGGCGTGTTTGGCCGAGGGAACAACTGTCATAGAAAACGCAGCGCGAGAGCCTGAAATTACTGACTTGGCGAATTTCCTAAACAAAGCCGGAGCTAAAATTATTGGCCACGGGTCCGCGTGTATCACAATTCAGGGCGTGGCTGAACTGAATGGCACGGACCATCCCGTGGTATCGGATCGGATCGAAGCCGGGTCGTTACTGATTGCTGGCGCGATCACCGGAGGAGAGGTAACCGTCACCAATTGTGTGCCAGAGCATAGCGCGCCCATGTTAGAAAAAATGAGGGAGGCGGGGTTGGTCATTGGGATAGGTCCCGATTGGATGAGTGTCAAAGCCGAAGGACGTTATACGGGCATCGATTTTGAAACTCTGCCTTTTCCAGGATTTCCCACTGATATGCAGGCTCAAATGATGGCGCTATTAACCGTTGCCAATGGGACCAGTATTATCAAGGAAAGTATTTTTGAGAATCGATTTATGCACGCCCATGAACTCATGAGAATGGGTGCCAAAATTAAGTTAGACAATCGTCATGCGGTGATTTCTGGGGTGCCCAAATTAGCAGGCGCTGAAGTAAAAATTACTGATTTGCGAGCGGGGGCCGCCTTAATTTTAGCCGGACTAGTGGCGGATGGTCGAAGCAATATATACGGACTCAAACACCTTCGGCGGGGATATGATGACCTGCCCGGAAAATTGAGGTCTATCGGCGCACGTATAACCGATTAGGGACGGTGATCGACTCGAGGCGTTGGATTGTTGGGGTGGTATGCACGGGACTTTTCGTCATCGGCACGTCATGTCGTGCGGCACCCGTTTGGTCGGTTGTCACCAACCAAAAAAAAATAGCATTTACATTTGATGACGGCCCAAAACCTGAGTATTCGATTCCGTTGTTAGCGACACTCGATTCATTAAGAGTTCGAGCGACTTTTTTTGTCGTGGGAAAAGAAGCTGCGGCCAATATTGACCTCATCAAGGAAATGCATGACCGAGGCCATGAGGTGGCGAATCATACGTACACCCATACCCGCCTTCCGAATGTGTCGGTCGATCAAATTCGTGCGGAAATCAGTTCGACGAATCAAGTGATCGGTCGTTTTATTGACGGCAATGCTCGCCGATTATTTCGACCCCCAGGAGGCCAATTTAATACTAAAGTTATTCAAGCAGCGGAATCGCTTGGCATGACGGTGGTGCTGTGGGATGTGAATGCCGGTGATTATGTTGTTGAATCGGATCGGCTGGGGGTTAAAGACGAGAATCGACGAGCTAATGGCGCCCCATTTGCTAAAGGGGTGACCCAGCAAATTTTGGCCAACGTAAAACCCGGCAGTATTATATTGATGCACAATGGCGGCGCGATTATCGATGTATTACCTCAATTGGTCACGCAGTTGCGGGCTAAAGGTTATGATATGGTGACCGTGAGTGATTTGATTCGTAGTAGCAACGCAGTGCATACCGGCGCCGGAAAAACCGAATATGTCCCGGATTAACTCATCCTTAGCCTCCATTTGGGAGGGCGGGGAGCCTCGCCTGATATTGTCGGATGCATCGGGCGTTCTTTACACTGATTCGAATGATATTCATCATCGATACGCCGATGGGATTACCCGAACCATACGAACCATAACAGATTCCATCCCGATGTGGATAGGAACCAATAATACAACCGAATCACCGATGCAGATTGCCAATCGATTATCGCAGTACGGGATCGATGTGCCGGAGTCGTCGATTGTATCATCGGGGATGGGACTGCGATATCTTGAACGGTTTCGCCGACAGATCGATTCCAAACCTGTGTTTACGATGGGGTATTCGGGGTCCCTGTGGTATGCCGAATGGGCGGGCGGTGTGTCTGTGGATCATCCCGATTCAGCGGAGGTGATCGTACTCGCGGCGAGTACAGGCGATCGCTCGATGGCCACCATCGACTTGATCACTGAATCACTGCGTCGCCGCCCGCGCCCAGTAATTTGTATTAATCCAGATCGATATGTTCAAAGTACAGGCGGTCGGTACCCTGTCATGGGATATTATGCAGAGATACTCGAATCCCGCGGTGTTCCGGTCGATTGGGTCGGTAAGCCAGAATCGAATTTTTCCGAAATTGTTGCCCATTCCTTTCACTCTGTGGCCATTGAAATGACCCCCTCTGTATGGTTTTTTGATGATAATCCCAGAAATGTGGCTCAGCTAACGACTGATCTCAACATATCGGGAGCATTGATTATGGACACTGGCTTATGTGCGGGCATGTCCCTGGACGATATTCACCAGGAGTTTGGCGTGGTCCCACCGGTCCGTATTTCGGCACTATCATTCGAGGAGTTACATCAATGACAGGGATATCCTTCAATCGATTTGTTACGCTCACCCCATTTCAATTCACTCGAGGGCGGTGTCGAGCGGCACTTATGTGGTTACTAGTTGTACTGATAACGAGCCTGCCGCATCGGATTTTTGGGGCATCAGTTCACGTATTGTGTTACCACACATTTTTGGGAAAGCCGTCCATTTATACTGATTTTTCAGTCCAGGAATTTGCGGAGCATATCCGTATTATTCGTTCCAAAGGGTACCGCTTTGTGACATTTAAGGACATGAGAGCGGGAACCGTGACTGGGGATCGTAATGTGCTTTTGGTCATTGATGACGGAAATATAAGTGCCTATAACGCCTATAAAACGGTACTTGAGCCACACCATATTCCGGCGATGTTCGCGATTTATCCAGGGATTATCGATACCCGTAAATTTGCCATGACATGGGCCCAGCTTCGCGAGTTAAAGTCCCTGGGTAATGAATTTGCGTCTCATGGATATTTTCACGAATTCTTAAATAAACGACTCAAGGACACAAGGCCCAATGATTTTGAAAAGGAGGCGAGTCTATCCAAACGTCTGTTGGAAAAAGAATTGAGTATCCCGATCGACGTCTATGTCTATCCGTTTGGAGTGTGTACCACTGAAGGTAAGGAACTATTAAAGAAGAACCAGTACGCATACGCGATGACCATTCGGTCGAACCCGACTGAAATTCCTCTCAATCGGAATCAAAACCCATTGCAATTGCCTCGAACGATGATTACTCGATCAACGGTGCGTAGCCAACTCCAAGCCCTCTAATCCATGGCGAATCGACCGTCAGTTGATCGATTACTTGAGTCACTTCCGACACTTTCCGTTGAGGATGTGGCGGATGCGATCCATCGGCTACCTGATCGATATTTTGAATTCTTTGATGTAGCGGTTCAACATCGGCATATCGAATTCTTGACTCAGTTAAGCTCCGAATCGCCCGTGCACGTGATGTGTGAGTGGACGGGTCATGACCGAGTGGAATGCACCGTAATTACCTATAACTATCCATTTTTGTTTTCCCTTATTACGGGGCTCTTGTCATCCAGTGAGTTTGAAATTGTTGAGGGTGAAATATTTACCTATTCGAAGCAGCAAACGCCCATTCAAGGGCGAGTCGATCGACGAAAAATACACACACATATTCGGCGTCGGAAAGTGGTCGATTATTTTTCAGGGCGGCTACCGCGTACAATGGGTTTCCGTAAATGGGCATCGGAAATTACCGATGCACTCCGCACCGTCATCATGCGTCTGGAGGTTGGTGACGATGCGGCGATTCGAGACGCCGGTGAACAGGTCATTCGTCGGGCGGCGAATTCCATTCATGAATCCAGTCGTTCTGTGGCCAACCAAATGTCTCCGATTCAAATTGAGGTTGAAAATTCAACGGTTGATGTGACCTGTCTCACGTTAATTGCTGAAAATACACCGTTTTTTTTATTTTCATTCGGAACGGCACTCGCACATCACGGGATTTCGATTGAGCGATTGAGTATTACCACTATTGGGAACCAGGTCCGCGACCAGTTTTTTTTATGCGACGCCAATGGACAGCGGCTGGAATCGGATACTGCGCTCGATCAACTCCGCCTATCGGTTGTGTTGTGTAAACAATTTACGTTTTTTTTAGATCAAGCGCCCAATCCGTTTGATGCAATTTCACGTTTTGAGCAGTTCGTGACGGCTATTTTATCCCGTCCCGAAAAAGCCGAGTGGTTACGCTTACTGTCGAATCCATTGGCAATGCAAGATATGGCTCGGTTACTCGGCACCAGTGATTATATTTGGGAAGACTTTATTCGCCTTCACTATGAATCATTATTGCCGATACTGGGGCCGACGGCACACGACCAACCCATTTACACCGGAGAAGCAACTATTCGCGAACGATTAATGAATTCGTTGGCGGCGGCAACGGATTATGACGACGTGAAATTCCGTATTAATCAATTTAAAGACCAGGAAATTTATCTGATGGATTTAGGACATATCCTTGGGCAATCCGATATTGTTGTCCTATCCAAACAACTCACACGATTGGTTGAAATTGTGGTCAACGTGGCCTGTCAGATTGTGTTTGATCGGTTGGTGGAGTTACACGGCGTTCCCATGGCCCTCGGTAAATTGCCGGCGTCTTACAGCATTTTTGGATTAGGGAAATTAGGTGGGGAGGCATTGGGGTACGCCTCGGACATCGAATTGATGTTGATGTACAGCGATAATGGTGTGACCGATCATTCTAATCCAATGTCGAACAGCGATTTTTTCTCGAAAATGGTCAACGAGGTCACGTATTTAATTACCGCCAAGCGAAAAGGTATTTTTGATATTGATTTGCGATTACGCCCGTATGGCAATGATGGCCCACTCGGAGTAAGTGTTGAGAATTTTTGTCGGTACTTTGGCGCCAATGGTCCGAGTCATTTGTACGAACGCGTGGCATTGGTTCGACTGCGATGGATCGGAGGGGACCTCAAGTTGGGACGGCGAGTCGAGACGCTACGGGACGCGTTTGTGTATGAATCACCGCCGACGGATTTCTCGGAATTGTGGGAACTGAGGCGAAAACAATATCAGGAAAAGGCGTCCCATCGGCTAAATGCCAAATTTAGCCCGGGGGCATTAGTGGATATTGAATATACGGTTCAAGCCCTTCAAATTATGGCCGGGCATGATCATGTCGATCTACGAAGCCCTCATATTCGGGAAACGTTAAATGCGCTCGGCAAGGTGGGTATATTATCTGATTCCGAAGCCGAACGAATGACAGAAGCCTACATTTTTTTGCGTCAATTGATTAATGGGTTGCGCATGTTGCGTGGGTCCGCAGAAGATTTGTTTTTACCGGATGAGTCATCGACGGAATATGATCATTTGGCGCGGCGTATGGGATACAACCGCAAAGACAGCGTATCCGCAGCGAGTCAGTTGCATATGGACTTTGAGGCGACGACCGCCACGGTTCGCCACTTTGTTGAACGCCATTTTTCGACGTATTCATTGCCGTCCGTGTCGGTTGCGACGGTGGCAGACTTAGTTGTTAATCCTCATATTTCCGATGAATTGAGATGTCGAATTGTGTCGAAGTATGGATTTCGGGATGTCCAGCGAGCCATAGTTAACTTGGTTCGGCTTCAAAGCTATGATCGGGACGGTAACCATTTTCCCCGGTTAATTGTCTTGGCGTGCGATTGGCTCCGACATAAATCGGATCCCGATATGGCGTTAAACAACTGGGAACGATTTGTGGCGCAACTGGATGATCCCGTTACCCACTTTGCGGAATTATTGAGTCAGCCGTTACGGCTAGATATTTTGTTGGATATTTTTTCGGTATCGCAATTCCTATCCGATTCACTGATTCGTCATCCCGAATTCTTTGATGATACAACCGAGACGGATCGACTCCATTCGCAGGTGGGTCGAGGGGCCTTGCTTGATGAACTTACTATCGTATCAAGCCGGTGCACATCAAATGATATGTGGCGAAACGAACTCCGACGATTTAAAACTCGAGAAATCTTACGCATTGCGATCAAAGACATTTCTCTGCAGATTTCTATGCCTGAAATTTATCGTGAAATTTCGATCGTGGCAGAAAGTATCGCTTACCAGTGTTTGGTTCGCGCATTGAACTTGGATCCCGATGTGGCCGCAATGGAAGATCGGGTGTGTATATTCGCGATGGGCAAACTGGGTGCGAGCGAACTCAACTACAGTTCGGATATTGATTTGATACCGATTGTCGATTGGACAGGATTATTCCCCGAAGATATCAGTCGGTTGGCGCCTAAACTGGATGCTGCAATCCGCCGATTTTCTGATGATTTATCGGTGTTCACCGAAGAAGGACACGCCTATCGGGTCGATTATTCGTTGCGACCCTTTGGCCGAGCAGGGCAATTGATGACCGCAGTAACGAGCCTTCTGGAATACTATCGCACGTCGTCATCGCAATGGGAAATTCAAGCACTACTCAAAATGCGCCCTTTAGCGGGCAATTGGTATCTTGGATTCCAACTGATTGATGAGCTCCACACGATTGCGCCATCTCGATTTTCACCCGATCAAATTGTGTCCCATATCCGATATCTCCGGGCCGCTGCCATTCGAAAATCATCGCGTCGGATAGGGATGGGGATCGACATCAAGAATGGAGATCGGGGAATTCGTGATATTGAATTCTGGGTTCAGGGTCTCCAGTTGATGCATATTCGCGACTATCCGTCGCTGTGGATTCGAGGAACGTTAAATGCATTGGATCATCTTCGCCACTTGGGGATTGTTCCGGCTAAATTAGCATTAACGGTGCGCGATATTTATTTGCTGTTCCGACGTCTTGAACACTTTTTGCAACTTCTAGACGATCAACAAACCCATACTCTACCGACTCATGAAGTCGCCCTGACGGCGTTGGCGAAACGCCTGCTCGGCACCACTTTTACCGGGACCGATCTGATCGACGTCATTGAGTCCTATCGAGAGATTGTGGGGTCCCTGCCTGGGAACAGTCAGTAACGCTCAACGTTTCGATACACTCAACGTGTAGGATCGAAGCGAAACGTTTTAACGATATAAAATTGAGTCGGATAACCGGACAAAACCCCCGGCTGAAAACGCCACTTGAGTACCGCAATTCGAATCGCTTTTGAAAACCCCCACTGATCATCCCCGTCAATAGGTGTGACCGACTGCACGGATCCGTCGGTATTAATGAGGATTTTAACTTTGACGTCTTTTTTTATTCCATCATTGGCCGCATTTTTGGGGTATGTCGGGTAATCGCCTGAAATGAGGGTGACGCCACGGTCTAACGAATCCCCCGCGACGGGCTGATCTACGGGGCGGCTAAGCTTGGAT
>RHAI01000032.1 GCA_010028705.1 bacterium | reverse complement strand
TGGACAAAAAAGGGTAAGCGTGTTGCGATTGCCGGTAAAAAGAAAGTAACAAAATAGTTAGTAATAACTTAATCTAAAGGAGAATTGAATTGGTTTTAAAGAAGAAGAAAAAAGTTAAGAAAAATGTTGGTACTGGTCTAGTTACAATTAAATCTACCTTTAATAACACTATTGTTACCATATCTGACGCCGAAGGGAACGTTGTGGCTACAGCCTCGACTGGCATGGCGGGGTTTAAAGGCACAAAAAAAGGCACCCCTTTCGCTGCTCAACAGGCCGGTGAGATTGCTGCGAAGAAAGCGGTGGAGTCAGTTGGGATGGCCAGGGTAAGTGTTCTTGTAAAAGGACCTGGTTCTGGTCGGGAGACTGCTATTAGGGCTTTGCAAGCCGCAGGTTTGGAGGTGGAGTCTATAAAAGACGTAACCCCTATCCCACACAACGGGTGTCGACCTCGTAAACGTCGGCGAGTGTAGAGGAGTTATTTATGGGTACTTATAATGGTCCTAAGTGTAAAATATGTCGGCGCAATCGGGTTAAACTTTATTTGAAAGGGTCACGATGCGAATCTGCCAAATGCGCAATCGAGAAGAGAAATTACACCCCTGGGCAACGGTCCGTTGTTCCAAAAAAAATATCTGAATTTGGGCGTCGTTTGCGAGAGAAGCAAAAGCTTAGATTTTTCTACGGTGTTTCGGAGCGACAGATTCGTATTTATTTCGAGAAAGCCCGTCGTTCAAAGGGTATTACTGGGGATAACTTACTTTCCCATTTTGAGCGCCGACTAGATAATGTTGTGTTTAGATTGGGTGTGGGCACCTCTCGAAAAGAGTCTAGGCAAATTGTGGGACATGGCCATTTCCAGGTAAACGGTATTGACGTTGATGTGCCCTCTTACATTGTTAAAGAAGGGGATTTGGTTAGTCTTAAGCGCTTAAATGATGGCCCTTTCGTCGTCCGGTTTGATGGAAAAAAGGGCACTCCCGCTTGGTTGGTTTCCGATCCTTCGGCTAAGGCTGCCCGTGTCGCCCATTTGCCACGTCGAGATGAAATCGATGTTCCAGTCGAAGAACAGTTAGTTGTAGAATTTTATTCACGGTAGATTAGAGGAGGTGTCGATTGAGTTCACAGTTAAAACCTTGGGTTAAGTTTGAAGAATTGCCGGATAACGGCGGGCGGTTTGTGTTTTCTCCCTTAAGTAAAGGTATGGGAACGACCGTTGGAAATTCGTTGAGAAGAGTTTTGTTGTCATCTTTGGCTGGTTACGCTATTTCATCCGTAAAGATTGATGGTGTTAAGCATGAATTCTCTTCGATTCCGGGGGTTGTCGAGGATGTTTTCGACGTTATTAGTAACCTCAAAGGGATTGTTTTTAAGTCCGACGATGACTCTGAAAAATTGTTAAAAATAGCGGTTTCTAAAAAAGGAAAGGTATTTGCCAAGGACATTCTTTTAGATGGCGATATCGAGATTGTTAATCCGGAAGTTTATATCGCGGAGGTGACATCAGGATCTGGTCTAAAAATTGAAATGATCGTTCGTCGTGGCGTTGGGTACGAGTCCGCTGAAAATAATAGAGGCGATGATTCTAGTATAGACACCATCTCGCTTGATTCCTCATATTCTCCTGTAGTTAAGGTAAATCATCAGGTTGAGAATATTAGAGTTGGGAAAGAGTTAGATTACGATAGTTTGTCTTTGGATGTTTGGACGAATGGAAGTGTTGATGTTGCTGTTGCTGTTCGTTCCGCAGCAGGTATTTTAGTTGATCATTTTCAGTTGTTCGGTCGGTTAAACGAGAAGCCTATTCAAGAAAATAATAAGGGTCGTGAAGGTGTCGGGGAAAAAAGTAAGGATTCCGCCCTTAGTCTTTCCGTCGATGATTTGGAGCTGTCGGCCCGCTCCTCGAACTGTTTAAAAAGGGCTGGTATAGATTCTGTTGCCGAGTTGATTGAAAAAGACATAACAGAATTAATACAGATAAAAAACTTCGGCAAAAAAAGTGCGGATGAGATTAATGATAAACTTAAGCATTATGGGCTAGCGTTGAAAGGCACGATTGCTTAATTCGAGGTAAAATATGCGTCATAGATATGGTAATAAAAAGTTAGGAAAACCAACCGATCAGCGTCTAGCGTTGTTAAGGTCTTTAGTTCGAAGTTTGATCCTTCATGGTAAGATCAAAACTACGGATACCCGCGCTAAAGAGGCTAGAAAGATCGCTGAGTCGTTAGTCACACTTGGTAAAGATGGGTCGTTACATTCCCGGCGTCTTGCCCTTAAAGTATTAAATGATTCGGCGATTATAAAAGATATTTTTGATTCTATAGCGCCTAGGATGGTAGGTCGGAACGGCGGCTACACTCGGATTGTTAAACTTGGTGTTCGTCGGGGTGACGCTGCCGTTGTGTC
This sequence comes from bacterium, assembly GCA_010028705.1. Taxonomy (GTDB): domain Bacteria; phylum Margulisbacteria; class Marinamargulisbacteria; order SXXA01; family SXXA01; genus RHAI01. The sequence goes on along the minus strand of RHAI01000032.1, from coordinate 16,312 downwards.
ACAGTTAGAGTGGGTTGCATAGGTATAAAGTCGTTCTTGGTTATTCCGGGTCTGGGTTTTTCGGTTCGCAGGTTCAGGTTGGCTTGCGGACTGTAGAAGGCGTTTTTTCCCATGTGTTCGAGACCCTACGTATCCCTGGTAAAATTGTTGGATTTGGTGCTAGAACCGATTCAGGGGTCAGCGCATCTGGGCAAACCGTTTTTATCGATGTGGATCCGTCGGTCTCGTACTTGCGATTATTGAGGGGGTTCGAGGCTTTGCTTCCTTTTGATATTTTTCTAAATAGGCTAATGCCTGTCTCCCCATGTACTCATCCTCGGGGTAGTGCGAGGTATCGGGAGTATAGATATTATCTTACGGATGAAAAGTTGCCGTTCCCTTTTAGGGGAACTGTGACACCAGTTTCTTTTAAATTGGACATTGCTAGGTTGAATTATTTTGCAAATATGGTTTTGGGATGCCACGATTTTGGAGGGTTTGAAAACTCTGGATCTCCTGGTAAGTCTAGAGAAAAAATTGTAGTCCGATCTGATTTTGTTCAGTCTAGGGAAGCCAGTTCGCGATTTATGAGTAGTTTTAATTTAGTAACATATGTTATAGTCGCTGATAGTTTTTTGTATCGAATGGTTCGTAATGTTGTGGGAGCTATTTTGTGCGCCTCTTCAGGTAAGCTGGAAGTTGGCCAGTTTTTAGGCATGCTTAGTAGTGGAAAAAGAACGGCGAGGTATCTTGCCGTACCAGCAGAAGGCTTAGAACTTCATAGAATATATTATTAGTGAGGAATGTTTGGTTATGAAAAGTCAAAAGTCGTTTTATCCTAAAAGTCTTGATTTAGACGGTGGTAAGTGGGTGTTGGTTGATGCTGAGGGGCAGGTGCTTGGTCGGCTTGCTTCTGTGATTGCGGGTATCGTTCGTGGAAAAAATAAGGCTACTTACACTCCATCGGCTGATATGGGTGATAATGTTGTTGTTATTAATGCGGATAAAATTAAAGTTACAGGTGATAAATTGGAGTCTAAGATTTATTACAGACATAGCGGGTATCCCGGTGGAATTAAATCGACACAATTTAAAAACATGAGTTCCATCAAAATATTAGAAATAGCGGTCAATGGTATGCTTCCCAAGACTAAATTAGGTGCGAAGTTGGCTAAGAAGGTCAAGATTTATTCGGGGTCCGATCACCCGCATTCCGCGCAGGATCCCGAGGTTTTAGTGATTAAGAAAAAGGAGAGCTAGAGAATCGTTATGGATAAGGAAAAGAAGGCCGTTGTAAAGAAGGATCCTAAAGTAAAAACAGAAAAGACAAAAGCTAGTCCAAGCGTCGATTCTAAGGAGCCTGCCCCCGTAAAACCTCGGGAAACTCTCAAAGTCCCTGCCAGTTCAGTTTATGGTACGGGGAAAAGAAAAAGTTCAATAGCGAAAGTTTGGCTTTTTCCGGGAACTGGCATAGTTGAAATCAATGGAATGAGCGCGTCTGAGTATCTTCCGACTCCTATTGAAGTTAAGCAGGTTCTTCGACCTCTGGAAACTTTGAACTTGGTTGGGAAATATGATTTGCGTATTACGGTTCTTGGCGGAGGGTTGATGGGGCAAGCCGGAGCTGCTCAACACGGGGTCGCGAGGGCATTGTTGGAGGTTAATCCTGAATTTAGAAAAACGTTGAAAGATGAAGGGTTCCTTACACGTGATCCTAGGGTTAAAGAGCGTAAGAAATACGGTCGTAAACGCGCTCGTAAAGGGTTTCAGTTTAGAAAGCGTTAGACCCTTAGTTATTTGTCAATATACAATGGGCCGAGTCCGTGAGGATTCGGCTTTTTATTTTTAATTTCTAGGTGATCTATGTTTCGTATTCGGACCTTTAATAAAATTTCTAAAGATGGCCTCAGGTTATTTGAAAAAAACAAGTACGAAGTATCTGAGGGCCTTTTAAGTCCCCACGCAGTTGTTGTTAGGTCGGCTAATTTACACTCTGAGGTCTTTGATTCTAACTTGCTCGCGATTGCGCGTGCGGGAGCTGGAACAAACAATATTCCAGTTGCTGAGTGTACGAAGCGAGGTGTTGTTGTATTTAACGCTCCTGGTGCTAATGCGAACGCGGTAAAGGAACTTGTTCTTGCAGGAATGTTATTAGCTGCAAGGAATCTAGTGTCGGGAATTGAGCATACTAGAGGCCTGTTTGGGCAGGGGGATCGAATTCCGGAAATCGTTGAGAAAGACAAGGCTCGATTTGCTGGTATTGAAATTAGGGGAAAAAAGTTAGGAGTAGTTGGCCTTGGCGCTATTGGGATGATGGTAGCCAATGATTCTGTTTCTCTTGGGATGGAGGTAGACGGGTACGATCCGTTTATTTCGGTTCATAGTGCGTGGTCATTATCTCATCAGGTGAAGCCATCGGCGTCACTGTTAAAGTTATTTAGCACATCGGATTTCATAACCCTTCATATGCCGTTAACACCTGAGACTGTTGAAATGGTCAATGCTAAAACCTTGCAGCAGTTTAAGAGAGGCGCTGTCTTGCTAAATTTCGCTAGGGCTGAAATTGTAAACGAAACTGACGTGATTGAAGCTTTAAACACGGGACATTTAGCTGCTTATGTGACTGATTTTCCTACCCAGCAGTTGCTCGGCAATCCGTCGGTTATTTGTGTTCCGCACCTTGGGGCTTCGACGGTTGAGGCTGAAAATAATAGCGCGATTATGGTTGTTCGGCAGACGATGGATTTTTTGGAAAACGGTAATATCTGTAACTCCGTAAATTACCCAAACTGTTCCGTGGACCGTAGTGGCGATTTTAGGTTAACGATAACTAATGAGAACGTTCCGAATATGGTTGGCCAAATATCCTCGATGTTGGCTAGTGATGGCCTAAATATTTCTGAGATGGTCAATAAAAGTAGAGGTGATCTCGCTTATAACATTGTCGATGTTAACGGTAAACCAAGCAGTACGTTGGTCCAGAGACTGCGCGATATTGACGGCGTCCTTTCTGTCAGAGAATTATAGTTTTTTGGAGGCTTGATAATGAGTACCACGACTTCTGATTTTAGGGTTTTTGATATTGAACTTTCCGAATGGGGACGGAAAGAAATAAGGATCGCCGAGGAAGAGATGCCTGGTCTGATGGCCCTTCGTGCGAAGTATTCGGGTCGGAAGCCTTTAAAAGGGGCGAAAATAGCCGGGTCGTTGCATATGACATTGCAAACGGCTGTTCTTATTGAAACATTAGTTGAATTAGGTGCCGAAGTCCGATGGGCATCGTGTAATATTTTTTCAACTCAGGATCACGCAGCGGCGGCGATAGCTGCTGCTGGTATTCCAGTTTTTGCTTGGAAAGGCGAGTCACTGGAGGATTACTGGTGGTGCACCGATCGTATTTTGGATTTTGATGGATTTGGTCCAAATTTGATTGTTGATGATGGAGGCGACGCTACTTTATTGATTCATCGTGGATTTCAAGCTGAAAAAAATCCCTCGATATTAGATGAGCGAACCGATAATAAAGAGCTTAAAATCGTTAATGATTTACTGCGACAGAGTTTACAACGTGATCCGTTTCGTTTTACAAAAATGCTTCCGTCTATTCGTGGTGTTTCTGAGGAAACAACAACGGGAGTAAATCGTTTGTACCAAATGGCTAACAGTAATCAATTGCTCTTTCCTGCGATCAATGTTAATGATTCGGTGACAAAATCAAAATTTGATAATTTGTATGGTTGTCGGGAAAGTTTAGCAGACGGTATTAAACGAGCGACGAACGTAATGGTAGCCGGCAAGGTTGCTGTAGTTTGCGGGTACGGGGATGTCGGCAAGGGTTGTGCTCAATCGATGCGAGGGTTTGGGGCGCGAGTTATTGTTACTGAAATTGATCCGATTTGCGCCCTTCAAGCTGCAATGGAGGGGTTCGAAGTTACCCTTATAGAGGATACTTTGGATCGTGGGGATATATTTATTACGACTACTGGGAATAAAGATATTATAACAGTAGAGCATATAGCCAATATGAAGGACCAGGTTATCGTATGTAATATTGGACACTTTGATAATGAGATTCAGGTAGAAAAACTTGAAAAGTTTCCTGGGGTAAAACGTGAAAATATAAAACCTCAGGTTGACGCCTATCACTTCCCTTCAGGTAAAACCATTTATTTGTTAGCGGAGGGGCGTTTGGTAAATTTAGGGTGTGCAACGGGTCATCCGTCCTTTGTTATGAGCACATCCTTTACCAATCAAGTTTTGGCTCAGATTGAATTATGGACTAATTCTTTGGAAACAAAGGTACATACGTTGCCCAAACGCCTTGACGAAGAAGTTGCTCGATTGCATTTAGAGAAATTGGGTGTGAAGTTAACTAGGTTGAGCAGTGAACAAGCCACCTACATTGGTGTATCTCCCGACGGACCATATAAGCCGGACCATTATAGGTATTGAGTAAATGGAGGTTTAAATGAATATTTCGGCCAGCCCACGTGCTAATTCGAGTGTTTCCATACCGCCTGTTTCGAATATCCAGTCGATAGAAGATCCAGCGTTTAAAGATTTATTAGCTGAGGCTAAAGGTCGTTTGACTAACCCGTTTTCTCAAACGTCTCCGTTGATGAATATCAGTGGCTCGGATACAGTTGCTGAAACTAATTCCTTGAGTGGAATGATCGCTCCGGGCACCGGTGCAACTTCAGTTGGCTCTGAATTTGATCAGGTTGATGCAATGAACAATCGCGTCTTCTCTGAAATCTACTCAACCATTCAGAATAAATTGGCTATCCTGAAGCAGAATCAAGCGGCTTCTGAGGTCAATCATGCTACCATAGGTTTGCTGTCCGAATTGGACACCCAAAACTTGGTTCTTATGGCAAAAAAAGTTGCGGAATATTATGGGACATCCCTTTCTGCTGACTATAAAAAACAGGCGGAAAAAACGTTGGCCAAAATTATGTCGAAATTGGCGTCTCAGTCTGAATTAGGTAACCGGGTAGCCAGTGAGGGCCTTCAGTCGTTGGTCGGTGTGTTTAAAGATGGTACCGTCCCTCAAATCGTTTTGTCGTCCTTTATTGACGATGATGTGTCCCTGACAAAACCAATTCCTTAATAGGTGTGAAATTAGTCGTAGGCCTGGGAAATCCTGGAAACGAATACATAGGAACTCGGCATAATGTTGGGTTTGACGTCGTTCTTTCTTCGATGTCTGATCAGGCCTCAGGACCAGTATCCAAATTTCAAGGCAACCTCTATGACGATTGTATTGGAGGAAAAAAAGTAATTACCTTGCTTCCTCAAACGTTTATGAATCTGTCAGGAAAGTCTGTACGATCGGTGATTTCATTTTATAAAATTGATGTAGGCAATATTTTAGTCGTTTATGACGATTTTGATATTAATGTTGGCAAATTAAGGTTGCGGCAATCAGGTAGTGCCGGTACACATAACGGTATGAAATCAATTGTTCAGGAGCTTGGTACGACGATGTTTTGGCGATTACGAATTGGAATTGGTCCGAAAGATGCGACTCGCTCTGTGTCCGACTTTGTTCTCTCCAAATTTACCAATACTCAATCGTCCGAAATAAATAGTGTATTTCCAACGGCTCGCGAAGTTATTTTGGAATGGATAAATGAGGATTATAATCATGCCTTCCGATTGTGCAGCTTATGACGGTAAATTTGGGATAGTTTTAGGTCCAATACATTCAACGTCAGTATTTTATCGTCGGGTCCATTATTTGGGATAATCGACGCAAATCTTCTGGATGAGTCAGCTTGATATTTTCTATGTTTCCAGGGACTGACGTTACTTTGTAGCCGGCGTTTTCGATTACTGACGATTCATCGGTAAATTTAATATCGTACGGGTCCGCTGATGCTATGCAATGGAAATATCTGCTTGAAAAGTATTGAGGAGTTTGTGCTGCAATGATGGTGTTTCGAGGTATTGTTTCAATGATGATATTGTCAGGCGTTATTCGTTTTATAGTGTCAGTGACACCTATACTCGGAACAATAGCCTCAAAGTCTGAAGCTTTAGCTAGCATCCGCTTAATTAGATCGGTTCCTGGGTTTGGACGGGCTCCATCATGAATAAACACACCTTGTGGTCTGATTGAGAGGGCCTCTAGTGCGATTTGAACCGAGTGTAAACGAGTGCTTCCTCCGATGATAACCTTAAGGTTTGGAATCGGATCACATAATGTCTTTATTTTATCAAAATGCTCTGCCGGTGCGGTCACAATAATTTCGGAAAAGTTCTCAATTGAAAACGCCTGAATTGAGTGGATCAGTACTGGAACCCCTTGAATATGCTCGAGTACCTTACACGTATTTGGCCCGTATCGTGAGCTTGATCCTGCGGCTGTTATTACTACCGCAAACCTTCCGCTGGACATCATTTCGTGACCCAAGAATAATAGGATTGAATAATTGATCGTAACAGCCGAATTGGGAACACAATAATCATGATACATAATCATATAAAAAAATTAGATGAACTGACTATTGCGAAAATAGCTGCTGGAGAGGTCATTGATCGTCCGGTCTCTATTGTGAAAGAGTTGGTCGAAAATTCCATTGATGCAGGTGCTAAAAAAATAAGCGTTCATATTAATCGCGGTGGGATAGATCTCATTCGGGTAAGTGACGATGGCGTGGGTATTCCCGCTGATCAACTGGTATTGGCACTTGACGATCATGCGACTAGTAAAATTACATCGATGGATGATTTATTTTCGTTACGTTCTATGGGATTTCGCGGGGAAGCTTTGGCAAGTATTCGACATGTTGCCGAGATTAATATTATTTCAAGGTATCGATTTTCAGAATATGGGGGGCAAATTTCTGCAACCGGAGAACATATTGCCTCGGTTAAAACTGCCGCCCATCCGGAGGGCACTGTCGTTGAGGTAAGAGATTTGTTTCGAAACATCCCTGTTCGTCAACGGTTTTTAAAATCCCCAGCAACTGAGCTTTCTATGGTTAGTGATTTGATTCAATCTATGGCCTTACAGAATCCTGAAATTGAATTTGTTTTGAGTAACGATGGAAAAGAAATTATTAATACAAAAGGCGTCTATACCTTGGACGATCGCATGACATTGTTATTTGGGAAAGAACTTAGGAATAAGTTATTGCCGGTTGATCTTGAAATATCAGGTTATCAAGTATCTGGGTATATTTCGCAGCCAACCCAAACGTACTCTAATCGGTCTCGTCAGATTTTTTCCGTGAATAATCGCTGGGTCAAAAGCCCCCTTCTTCAAAAAGCGATTGTTCAAGGGGCCGCTGATTCGGTGACTCAGGGTAGGTTCCTTGCGGCTGTCCTTAACATTTCTGTTCCTGTGGATCAATTGGACGTGAATATTCATCCACAAAAGCTCGACGTCAAATTTGTGAATTCAGGTTTTGTCTTTGATGTGGTATTGAAGGGGATCCGACAGTCAATTTCAGGGATAACGACGAAAGTAATTAGCTCATCCAATAACCATACGGCGGCTGTGACGAATTCAAGTTTGACAGCGAGTAGATCTGTAGACAATCTACCTGCTCATACCGATGTGTTGTTTAAAGCAATTGAGTGGGGACAAAATAACGGGCCGCTGGCATTGCCGACACCGTCAGGGAAAGGTTATCAGCCGGTGGTGCATTTTCAAATTTTTGAGACCTATATTGTGGTTAACGCCGGGACCGCGCTCCTCCTACTTGATCAACATGCTGTGCACGAGCGGATACTTTACGAAAAGTATAAAACCTTGAGCTCGAGCAACGACTATGGGCAACCACTTCTAGCCGCAGAAGTTTTTTTTCTTGATTCACAGAAGGCGGCACGATTTTGGGAATTATCAGGCCTTTTTACAGAACTTGGTTTCAAATTCGAGGATTTTGGCTCGGGGCAGATTATAGTGCGAGAGGTACCGGTTTCGATGGCTGGACCTGCCGCAGAACGCTTGATTCTTGCGTTTATCGACGATAATCCTGATGTTACGGCGGCCAACTGGGACCGTTTGTTATTGGAAAAAGAGACATTGCAACGGATGGCGTGTCGGGCTGCAATTAAGGCGGGGAAAAAGATGGCCCCTGAGGAAGTCGATGCTATGGTTGCAGAATTAATTCATACACCATCTAATTTTACATGCCCCCACGGACGGCCGCTGTATATCACATTCAAAAAGAATGATTTAGAGCGAATGTTTTTGAGAACCTAGCGTTGACATGCCAGACTACCATCCTCATAATGCCTCCCGATGCCTAAAAATTTATTAATTGTAGAATCTCCTGCCAAAGCAAAAACTATTTCTAAGTTTCTGGGAAACGATTTTGAAATTAAAGCGTCATTTGGGCACGTCCGAGATCTTCCCGCCTATACATTAGGAATCGATGTGAAAAACGATTTCTTGCCGAAATATCAGATCTTGAAAGACAAAGGCAAGCTGATAACAGAAATGAAAAAATTAGGTAAATCTGCCGCCACAGTCTATATTGCAACCGACCCTGATAGGGAGGGAGAAGCGATTGCGTGGCATATTCAAGAAGCCATCGATTTGCCCAAAGAAAAAATTCGCCGAATTGTTTTTCATGAGATCACTAAACAAGCGATTCAGAATGCCATTCATGAAAGTCGAAGTATCGATAGTCAGCTAGTCGACGCTCAGCAAGCCCGACGAGTCTTGGATCGATTAATTGGGTATAAGCTTAGCCCTATTTTGTCTAAAAAAATTCGAAAAGGCTTGAGTGCTGGGAGGGTTCAATCTGTCGCGGTGAAATTGGTGTGTGATCGAGAAAAGTTGATATTGGCCTTTGTTCCTGAAGAATACTGGGTAATAACTGCTGGGTTCGATTCTGGTGATGGAAAATTTTTTGCGAAGTTAACCAGCGTCGGCCAGCCCGCCAAAAAGGTTTTGCCCAAAAACGAATCTGAAGCCTCGATTTTGTACAATCAATTAGTTGATGCCGAGTTTTCGGTTGGAGAATTAAAAAAATCGCAAAGTAATCGGTACCCCAATCCCCCATTTATTACGTCAACTTTACAACAGGAAGCATCCCGAAAATTAAATTGGACTACGAAAAAAACGATGCTGGTTGCCCAACAGTTATACGAAGGTGTCGATATTGGATCGGATACCGTGGGATTAATTACGTATATGAGGACCGATTCATTTCGGATCGCCGACGAAGCCCGATTAGCAGCCCGGGACTACATTAAGACGACCTATACGGAAAAATATTTACCTTCCAAGCCACCTGTATATAAGAATAAGGGCAACATTCAGGATGCACACGAAGCGATTCGTCCAACCTCACTCGCTTGGACTCCTGATCAAGTAAGCGGAAAAATTAATACCGATCAGTATAAATTGTATCGGTTGATTTGGGATCGATTTATCGCCTCCCAGATGGTCCCCGCTTTAGTAGAAAATACCCAGGTGGTGATTGTTGCCGAAAAATCCGAACAGCCGCCCCTTCAGTTAAAGGCGAGTGGCCAAGTTATATTGTTTAACGGATTTATGTCGGTATACACTGAAAGTAAAGATGACGAATCAGATTTGGATGATCCACGATTGCCAGTTTTAGTTGAGGGGCAGCAACTAAAAAAAATAACCTTAGAGAAAGTTCAAAAATTTACTCAGCCCCCCCATCGATTTACCGAGGCCACCTTGGTCAAGGAAATGGAGGAAAATGGGATTGGTCGACCGTCTACCTATGCGCCAACCATCTCGTTGATAGTTGATCGAGGCTATGTCGAAAAAGATAAAAAGACGTTAATGCCGACGGAATTGGGAATGACTGTTAACGACAAATTGTCAGAGTATTTTTCCAATATAATCGATACAGAATTTACTGCTGAGATGGAAACCCGTTTAGATGAAATTATGGAAGGAAAGCATGTTTGGGTCGATATTGTCCGCCAGATTTATGACCCCTTTGTGATGATGCTTGAAAAAGCGGACACTGAAATGGAAAAAATAAACACTGATCGGGCAACCGACGAGGTGTGTGACAAGTGTAGTCATCCAATGATCATCAAAGCTGGGCGATTTGGTGATTTTATGGCATGTTCAAATTTTCCTGAGTGTAAAAATACAAAGTCGATTGTGAAAGACCTTGGTGTATCATGTCCAGACTGTGGCGGGGTTGTTTCCGAGAAGCGTTCAAAGCGAGGTAAGGTATTTTTTGGGTGCGGGAATTACCCTAAGTGTACATTTGCATTATGGGATCGTCCGGTGTCAGAGCCCTGTCCCAATTGTCAGAACCCCTTAATGGTAGTCAAGCAACTTCGAGGTAAACGTGAACAGAAAAATTGTCCCAAGTGTAACTATTCAGTGGATTAATTCGTTTAAAACTCTGGTTTCTCGCAATATCGTTCTGAAGCTGGTAGCTCTGATAGTGACCATTATACTTTTTTATCTTGCCCATTCAATTCCGGTGACCCGGTGATCCAAATTAAGTCTGTTGAACAATTGAAGTTGTGGCGGCAGTCTCAACTTGGATCCGTTGTAATCGTCCCTACTATGGGAGCATTACATTCTGGACACCTGGCGTTGATAGAGGTTGCGAAACGTCGATTTGATGTTGTCCTCGTCAGTATTTTTGTTAATCCTGGGCAATTTGGTCCAAGGGAAGATTTTTTTCAATATCCGAGACCATTACATGCCGATTTAGAAAACTTACAACATGCGGGTGTTGATGCGGTATTTTTACCGACTGATCAAGATATTTACCCAAATGGATACAGAATAGCAACGCGCATCAAAGTACCCATTATGGGAAAGGTGTTGTGTGGTAAATCTCGTCCCCGATTTTTTGAGGGTGTTTGTAGCGTAGTTTTACGCCTTATTCAATTATCTCGCCCGATGGGAATCGTGTTGGGTGAAAAAGATTTTCAACAGTTACAAATTATTAAAGAAATGCTCACATCGTTGTTTTATGAGGTCGAAGTAATCGGCGTTAAGACTGTTAGAGATGCGACAGGTCTTGCCCTTAGTTCCCGTAATCAATATTTGTCGTCTGACGATCGACGGTTAAGCGCTGAGATCTATCACGGAATGCTACTTGTTAGAAATGCGTCGATTACTAATCATAGGGTGTCCTTTCTAAGGCATATATTTTTCCAGTACATCACAGATAAAATTCCTGGTTCCCGAATTGACTACGCTGATATAGTGGACTCTCGAATTAGACGCCTGCGTGTGATTAAACCTGATGCTCGCCTCATTGTCGCAGTATGGATTGAAAAGACGCGCCTAATAGATAATCTTGCGCTACGAGATCAATTTGAATTAACTAACGATTAATTAAGTCTATACAGTACTGAGACTGTTCGTTGGTTCAATTACCGTTATATTACCGTTTAAATAACGTTAGGCAGATATCGTTAGTCGCATAGCTGCCATTTAATTCAAAAAATGGGGTCAGTTTGACTGCAACCTCAGTGAGTTCGTGAATGGGGTAGTAATAGAATGCATTGTGACGATCTTCAATGGCACATCGGTCAGATAGCAGTGAGATACTTACCGCGACCTCTGCAAGCTGATACATTTTGGTGAGGTGCTGTTCTAAGTATTGAATTTGATCGTTTTGGTTGTGATTTAGAGTGCCCGCAGCAATAACGTAATCATAATCGCCCATATGATTTTCGAGCGATTCCTCGATAAATAATCCTGAGGGATGACTGGTTCGAGCTATCCGTATCATGTTTGGACTAATGTCTAAGCCAACATATCGCCAGTCGGGGAAGTAGGTGCCCAGAAATTTATACATTTCACCATCCCCGCATCCGACATCAAGTATTAACGCCGGATCAGGATTTAATGGGCGTGTTAAGGCCCAAAACCGTCGATACTGGGACTCTGCGGAATACCATCCCGATCGTCGAAACGATTCGCTAAAACGATCGGCGCGTAAATCATAATATTCCGTTATTGATGGCAAAGGTTAAGCCGTGACCCGTGATTGAACGAGGAATTCGGCAATTTGAACCGCATTTAAAGCGGCACCTTTTTTAAGATTGTCACCCACACACCATAATTCAATTCCATTTCTGATTGATAGGTCATTTCGTATTCTGCCAACGAAAACGTTATCCTCTCCAGCTACTTGGCGAGGAGTTGGATATTCTTGCTCTAAAGGAGAATCAAGGACCGAAACACCTGGGGCCGCTTCAAATAATTTTCTGGCATCGTCAGCAGATAGGTATTCTTTTGTTTGTATATTAATTGATTCCGAATGCCCCACAAAAACAGGGACTCGTACAGCAGTTGCTGTAATTCGGATAGTATCATCTCGGAGAATTTTTTGGGTTTCTTGAATCATCTTCATTTCTTCTTTTGTGTACCCGTTGTCCAAAAAGACGTCAATTTGAGGAATAACATTAAATGCAATCGGAGATTTAAAGACGTTTCCTTGATAGTCTGAGCCGCTGAGGTTGGCTCGGCTTTGAGATTCTAATTCTTGAATAGCATCTTTACCGGCCCCGGAAACGGATTGATAGGTTGATACCACGATTCGTTCAATACCGACGGCATCATAAATTGGTTTCAAAAGGAGGACCATTTGAGCTGTCGAGCAATTTGGATTTGCGATTATACCTTTGTGGCCTTTTATGGCATCTCCATTGACCTCTGGAACGATTAACGGCACGTCATTATCCATTCGAAAATGAGATGTATTATCAATTACAACGGCCCCCGATTTTACCGCAAGGGGAGCGTATTTTTCAGAAATGGACCCTCCTGCAGAAAATAACGCAAAATCAACACCGATGAATGATTCGTCATTTAACACGTCAACGTCAATTGTGTTGCCTTTAAAATCTATTGTTGAGCCAGCGGATCGTTCGGAAGCTAATGGAATCAGTTTGGCCACTGGAAACTTTCGTTCTTGAAGAGTTTCGATCATTTCCTTACCTACAACTCCTGTGGCGCCAACTACTGCAACTACGTAACCTTTACTCATAAAAATGTCTCCCTAAATTTACAATTCTAAAACGTTTTCCAGACCATAAACTAGTCCAGTGATCTGATTTATTTTTCGAACGCACAAAATAACGCCGGGCATGAACGATTCTCTTGAAATTGTATCGTGCCGTATCGTCAGAGTTTGACCAATGCCACCCATGATTACTTCCTGCGATGCTACGTATCCCGGTAATCGAATGGAGTGGATCGGAATATTATGTTTTCGACCGCCACGGCATCCTGTGATTAATTCGGTTTCGTCTAGAGCAACACAGTTTACCTGTGAATTAGTATTGGCAATAAACTCGGCTGTCTTTATTGCCGTGCCAGATGGGGCATCGGCTTTCTTGTCGTGATGGAATTCGATAATCTCAACTTTTGGCATATGTTTTGCCGCTTCAGCTGCAAATTTCATTAACAAAACTGCCCCTACTGCAAAATTAGGGATCACCATTATCCCGACGGCGGCTTGACGTGCTAAATTATCTAATTCATGCAGATCTAATTCTGATAATCCAGTGGTACCGATAATAGCATGGCATCCGGCGTTTATTGTTCGAATTGCATTGGATTTTACACAACTGGGGTGAGTAAAATCGATCACGACCGAAGCCTGTGTTTTCTCAATCGTTTTTTGCAAATCGTCGTCCCGATCGATACTTGCCACCAAATTTAAATCGGGTTGGCCCAAAATTGCGTTAACTGATTCCTGTCCCATCTTACCTAACGCACCGTTTACTATGACATTAACCATTATTTCCTCCACCTGAGAATGGATTGGGTATTTAAAGTGCTTATTATCGTTGAATTCAAATTCTAGTACAAGTTTTTCAAAAATTTTTACGATAGTTATTGCGATGAAAAGTTTGAAATGTTGGTATCGATGGGGAGCGTGTCTCATTGTTATGCTCATGTGTGGATGCGGGAAAATGGTGTCGGATATTCCAACCGGATCTGGATCAGAGGTCGCTCCAGAGGAAATTCGTTACATTCAATTTCGATCGACGTCCTATCAGATAAGTATGCGAGAGATAGTCGATTTATCGACTCAAGTGACACCTAATGTGTCGGGTTTTGGGCTAGTGTGGGAAATAGATGACCCATTAATTGCGACGATCGATTCATCCGGAATCGTCGAGGGGCTGTCTCCAGGTATCACCCTTGCTCATCTGACGCTGGCTCAAAACGATATGTTGTCATGTGCGGTTCAAATCATTGTTTCGCCAACCTCAAACCAACGCTTAAATTATAGCGATTTAGTGATTTATAAAATGGAAACTGCCCAACTTGATGTCCAGGGAGAGCATCCCGGTCTTGAAGTGTCGTGGTCGTCGTCCAGTCCAAATGTTGCTGCAATTAATAACACATCGGGAATCGTCACTGGCCTAACCTTAGGTGAGTCGCGTATTACCGCATTTTATCGATACCGGGGGACCGACGGGGTTGATACCTTTGGTATAATTGGCACCTGTCGCGTCAAGGTTGAGTCAAAAGTCAGGGGGATAACGATTCAGCCCAAAAATATTTCGGTCCAAGTTGGGGATCAGTTTTCGCCGGTTGCTTCCGTTCAAAAAGTCGATAATTCGGTGGACACATCCGTGTTATGGATCAGTTCTAATCCGTCCGTTGTTGCGTTAATTCCAGGATCTTCAGGTAGTTTTCGTGCACTTGCTACCGGAACATGCGTGTTAACGGCTCGCCCAAATGCCTCGCTGGAAAAATCTGCAACTATGGGAGTGACGGTTACAACTCGGGATCCATCGGGCCTTAGTCTATTCCCTCAGCGAGCTGTGGTTACTGTCGGTCAAAATGTCACTTTGTTTGCATCGTCAGATTCAGACGGTACAGTAGTCTGGACATCTTCGGCGACCGCGAACGCTTCGGTGAGCGGGGTGGGGAATAGTTCGGGGGTAGTGGTAGCGAAGCGAGCGGGAACGGTGACTGTAACGGCACGACTTGGAACTCGTATTGCCACTGCTGATGTTATTATTGAAAACCCTGCCGTCACTGAGGTGCTAATAAATCCAAGAGCGGTTGAGTTGAGTTTAGGGATGGAGCAAGATATTGTCGCGTCTGTGTTTCCTGCGGATGTATCCCAAAATGTTCAATGGGAACTCGTTAGGCCAAATAACGGAGAAGTAGAGCTTGACACTAGATTTGCGCCGGTGACAATCACTGGGCGACGGCCTGGCAGGATCCAAGTTCGAGCCTATTCAACAATTAACCCTGAGTACTTTGGGACTTGTGACGTTATTGTCAAATCTCCTCCTGTTACGCAGGTCTCGTTAACCCCTAAGTCTCTGAGTTTATTTCAAGGTCAAACGGCTACCCTTAATGCATTAATTGCACCGACTAGCGCCGATCAAACAGTGACATGGCGATCGTTAAACGTGGTTATCGCGGAGGTCGAAAATGGTCGTGTTACTGCGAAATCCGCGGGGTCAACTGAAATAGAAGCTAAGTCGACGTTTGATTCGACTAAATGGGCTAGAATTCCTATTGAAGTAAAGCCAATTTCGATTGAGTCGGTTACGGTCCCTGGTTCAGCCGGTCTCAACATCGGCCAAACAGTTGCTATTACGGCGGAAGTGTCCCCGGGCATTGTTCCTGCGGTAAAGTGGAAGTCGTTCGATGAAACTATTGCCCGAGTTAATCAAACCGGCCAAATTCTTGGTGTTGGTCCTGGCACTGTGCGTGTTCGAGCTTCGTCAGTTGCAGACGATACAAAAGTTGGGGATTGTTTGGTTCGCGTTACAGAAGAACGGGGGGTGGGGTTTACGATATTAAACCGATCCTACTGGTATCCAAATTTAGGCGATTCGGTCTCCCGAGCGCTATTTATGACTCCAGCGGAACGGCAAGCAATATTGTCTCAAAACAGCAATTCCGATACCTCATGGTTAAGTGATGTCAATTTATCGGAAAATTCCCTGTATTACTACCTGGTTGTTTACATCGATGAACCCGCCAATAACCTATTTGGGTATGTGACTTATTTAGACCCTACCGGAGGCGTCCTAACAGTTCATCAAAAGATTTCACCGGATCCAAAAATACCGAGTTCAATACCAGTATTACCCAACCATTCCTATGTCAGACTTGTACTTCGAATACCAAAATTGAATCTAGGAATTATCAACCCGATGTCAGCCGTATCAATTACCACTGATTGAGTCACCCGAAAGGAAATTCTCTACGGATTTTACATTCCCGTTTTGGATCTTCTCCGCCGGCTGAATTTCAAAAAATGTCTTCCAAAATGCCAATCGGTCTTGAAATGTTAAAAATCGTCGTTTTACTGACGAACGATATTTCGTTAATAATCGCGACAAAATTGTATATTCGGGTCCAATAAAGTGTCGTAGTTTTTCT
>RHAI01000031.1 GCA_010028705.1 bacterium | reverse complement strand
CAATGTTATTTGGGCCTTTTTCACCTCGTGCTTCGGCGCGTACAACAACAATGGTGCGATTAATCATGTTCGCCAATGGCTGGAGCTCAGGATACCCTAACATGGCACTCGATCGGATACTGTCTGTGTATAGTTGTTTCATTGCCGCGTTCTGGGTGGCCGGTACTCGCGATTCTCGCCTCCGTTGCTGGAGTGGGGTTGAGCCCTGTCGTTGTGCAATCAATCGCAATACCTCGTCCCAATTTTCGGTGCTATCGCTGGTCAATGAGTTGTACAATGTGCGGTTTGAATTCTGGAGGGTTGCGTAAAGTGACCTATACTCTTGGGCAATATTCGGCGTGGTAATCGAATCCTGAGATAAGAACGTGTGGCCCGCTTTACCTAGTTTCTGCTGCACCGCCTGCCCCAAGTGGGGATGGTCACGATAGAATTCCGATAATTTTTCCGAGACCTTCGCTAACTCCTCCAAGGAGAGCGCGGTAATAATCCTGACGTGGTGATCGACCCTTTCGGAAAAATTTGAGTTGGATTTGTAAAGAGTCTTAATTTTGTTTAAGGCATCAGCCCCGGTCGTTGGGAGCGTTTGGGGGAGAGGCCATTTGGACTGAGAGGGTCCTAAAACTCGGCTACCGGAAATCATTGCCATTGAGTGTTCCTCCGCATTAAAAAATACATGTCACTATATTATCGGAAAATAGTTGACACAAATTTCAATTATTTTCTTTAAGACGTTTTTATTGGGAGGTCCCCTCCAAACATCGCCTCTTTACACCGGTATAATCCGGAATATGACAATACTATGTCTATGGCAGATGTTCCATCAGTTTGTTGGGGTGGGGGAACTGGTCCAGAGTGATTTTTCGTCCTATATTTCAGAGTTGCCCCGTGCTGAGTCCCAATCCTTAATGACGATCCTATCCGATATTAAGCGACCTGAGGAGCCACTCCAATTGGATGCGGCTCAACGGGAAATTGAGCAGTTTCTGATGCCCTACACCGATCCGAAAGGGCGGCATTTTAATGTAGTTGATCACCTTGAACGATGGTTTTTAAGATGAAGATAAAATCGGGGTGCTACCCCCTACGACTCGTCAGAAATAGTGGGCCGATACAATATCGTCTGAACCGTAATCGTTCCGGAGTCTAGGTCGGGGTTCTTGTATGAAAAGAATTTGGCCATTTTTTTGACTAAGTGGTGATGTAGCGTGTGGGGCGGTACGGTAACTTTGTGGCCTCGGTTTAAATCCCAAATGTCCACAGTTTGCCCATCATCGATGCGATTAATGCATACGATGTGCCCTTCCTCGGACCGCTCGGGCATGTAATAGAACAAGAATGATTGGGGGGGTAATTTGGTTAATGATGGCGTGAGTATGGGGTGCTCCGATGCGACCAACGAGATACGGAATGGAATTAATCGACTCTGCATTTCATCAATTTTTGGGAAGGAGAAAAGGAAATCGCCGTTGGCTCTGTTAATTTCGTAGGTGCGTTGAATCTCACCGAATGCGGCGGAAGGATCACCGGGTAACTGGAGCTCAGATAATTGATCTGGGAAGTTATGCTGCAAATAGTGAAACAAGGCAAACCCGAAACAATGGGGAACCTGTGTCGATTGAATTGGCGAAGTGCCGGCAACGTGGCGGTTAAGTGTCATAATGTGTGTGTAAGGTGTGGAACTCTACGGCAAAAAAATTTTTTTTGCAATTATTGGCCCCAATTTTTCGATAATATTATGGGGGGCATCATCGCCACCCTGAACGGCCACTGGACCGTTTAAAATATTATTGGGTGGGGAGTATGAATTATGTTAGGACGTGTTCCGAGTCCGTGTGTGTCGCCAATCAGTGGAAAGAAGCGATCTCAATCGCCAGGTGTTACCGTAGGGGAACCCGGAAACTTATCTAAACAAAAACGGGAGACGCCCGTCGCTGTTGAAGGCTCCGGGGATCTAGCCTCTCCGGTTCGCGAAACTCATCATCAAGGGGCTAAACCGGCGCGAGGAGTGATGTTCGAGGGGGTGGGGCCTGATAGATTGGGCTCATTGACCGCCACATTGGTTGATACCGAGATCGTTGAATATTCTGAACTAAAGACTCCACCCCGTTCGCCGATCCGTACCGAATATGGGCGTTGTAAATTAAGTATTCCAACAACGTATATGAAGTCACCGGGGGGGACAAAAAACGTTACGTTGTTAGATGGCTCGAGGGCCACTATTACTAATATCGAATTGGGATCGGGAACATCTCACACCGCATATTCAGGCGTTTTCACTAGCCCTGGAGGCCATGAGTATCCGACGGCAGTAATTTCTTATCCACCCTACACAACGGTTAATCAGGTTCATGGGCATGATGAGCAATTTGGGCACGTGCGGAATTTATCCCTTCAAGATGAGACGATTACTCTCACCCGTCGGGGTATCACATTTGATGCCGTCGTCCAGAACCTATCGAGCTTGGGTTCGGATGATGCCGTCAAAGCCGCTTTTTTAGTGAAGTATCTACAACTGGTCAATAATTCTTTGATCGCTATCGAAGGTTTGGGATACTGCCATCAAGATACAAAACCACAAAATATGGTTATTTTTGGCCCTGGGAGTGCATCCATGATCGATATAAACGACATCCCGGTAATTGGTGCGCGGCGTTACGGGCGGACCCCGAACTATTCGTCCCCGTCGAAAGCACTGAGTCGTCCCGCGAGTCCCCAATCGGATGTATATGCGTTGGGTACCATTATTTCGGAGTGGCAAAGCGGTGCGTTGAGGCCGGGATTTGATCAATTTTCATCCGTCGAATTAACGGCCCTTGTTACTCGTATGCGGGGAGAAAAAACGTCACGTCCCTCGCTTCGGGAGTCGCACGACCAGCTCGGGCGTATCCTGAGTCAATTTTTGGATCAGAACGATGGGGGAAGTAGGTTGGCCGACCTTGAGACGGCATTTTTCACAAGCGTCCCCGAAATTGCAGTGCGCGAACCAGTGCCCTCGTCGACGTCGGGTAGTGGTGATGGGCGCTAAGCACGCTCGGCCAATACTTCCCAACGGGCGTACGCCTCGGCAAGCTGCTGGTCGATATCGGCCAGTCGCTGGCCGGTAACGTGGAGGTTATCCCCGGCGTTTAACTGGTCGGTTAAGGTGATTTTTTCAGCCTCCCAGGCGGTAATGTCATGTTCCAGTTTTTGAAATTCTCGCTGTTCTTTAAAGCTGAGTTTAGCGGGGGCGGTCGATGAGGACCGAATTGACGAAGGTTCGGTGGATTCCTGAATGCGTGGTGCCATCAGTGGGCGGGACCGTCCGATCAATTGGCTGACGGCGTCGGAGTATCGTTCCTCGCTCACGTGGACTTGGCCCGTGCCATCGAGTATTAATAAATGCTCCACCACGCGATCCATAAAAAATCGGTCATGGGAAATGACGACGACGCAGCCATCAAAATTTATAATGAAATCCTCTAAAATAGACAGTGTTGCGATATCAAAGTCGTTCGTGGGTTCATCCAAAATCAAAAAATTTGGGTTCTTAAGTAACATCGTTACGAGTTGTAATCGACGTTTTTCTCCACCCGATAAGTCGGCTATTGGGACCGCAATCAGTGCTTTGGGAAATAAAAAGCGATCCAGTAATTGGAGTGCATTAACCGATTGACCGTCGTGAAGGGTGAGTTGGTGGCCAATCGCTTGGACGAATTCGAGGACAGTGGCTTTAGAATTTTCAAAATCCGCATGTTGCCCCAGAATTCCAAATACAGTGTTCTGGCCGACATCAACGGTGCCGCTATCGGGTGGAAGCGAGCCGGATAACAGGTTCACTAATGTTGTTTTTCCCACGCCATTTAATCCCGCAATGCCCACCTTATGTCCTCGTTGGAACATGAAATCAAATGATGTGATGATGGATCGGCGATCAAACTGTTTGGTGATCCCAACGCATTCTAATATTTTATTTCCGAGCCGTCGTTTGGCGACATGTAATGCCAGCTCGTTGGGTGCTGCGAACGACGGTTGCTTAGCCATCGATTCAATTCGATCTTTGCGTGCTTTTTGTTTGGTGGATCGTGCTTTAGCGCCTTGTCGTAACCATGCCAATTCGCGTCGCATCATGTTGTCAAAGCGTTGTTGTGCCGCCTTCTGAAGCGACGCCTCGGCTAATTTGGCATCCATGTAGGCATGATATGCGCCCGGGTATGACCGGATCGTCTGGTGGTCGATCTCGAGAATTCGATCACATACTCTCTCTAAAAAATATCGGTCGTGTGTCACCATCACCACAGATCCTTGGAAGGCCTTTAGTTTTTCCTCCAACCAAACAATGGTTTCCACGTCGAGGTGGTTGGTGGGCTCGTCCAAAAGAATGAGATCGGCGTCGACAAAAAACAACCGAGCCAGTTCTACTTTTTTAGCCATTCCACCGGATAATTGAGTCATTGGGATATGCCAGTCGGTGATACCTAGTTCGGTTAATAACGATTGAACGGTGGATTCGTACGACCATGCGTTAAGCGCGGTCATCGTTGTTGAGATGGCATCCAAATCATCGATCGAGTGAGATCCGCTCGACACGCCGGCGGCCACGCGATGGTAGTCACGGATTGCAGCGACAACGGGGTCATCGCCTGAAAGGAGATGCTCTTCGATCGTATGATCTCGGTTAAATGCGGGATTTTGGGCTAAATAGCTGATCCGCGCACCGCGTTGGATTACGATTGGTTCGGCTTTGGATGCAATGCCGTCATTGATGGTAGCTAACACCGTACTTTTGCCACTTCCATTTCGGCCAATGAGGGCTACTTTTTCGTGGTTGTGTATCGAAAAGCTTGCGTCACTAACGAGTAATTTAGCCCCTCGATCAATGGTCAAGTGAGATATGCTGAGTAGCGACATGATCGGTTAATGATACATGGATATTGTCGATCGATCGATTCCGGATGTGGTAATACACAAAAACGCCCACCCCAGGTGGGGTGGGCGCCATCGCACTACGGACCTCCCAATCCGTTAGCGATTTCGACTCGTTATAGATCGGCGATAGTGGCCGTGATGGTGTCTTTGAATGTCCCGTTAAACAAGGCGTCTTTCGCGCTTGTCGAGATTTTGACATCATACACTTTGTCGATGGTTGAACGGTCGATTGAGGTGTCGAAACTGATATCGATGTCGGAACTTAACGAACCTCCCGATGGAAGTGTCGGCGCGGCGGTTCCAAGTGTTCCCGATCCCGCTACTGCAGAGACGGTGTAGTTTACCCAGTTACCGGTTTTGGTAACGTCGGCGTAAGCCCCAGATGCGTACCGTACTAATTTGCCTGATTTAGCACTGCTCAGTGTGACCTTAAACCCAGTGGGTGAATTGTTGTTCAACTTAATGTCACAAATTTTTACATCCGACACACCGGTAGTGCCCAAGTCGCTGAGTGAGGGGCTGGCATCAGTAACGGCTAAGGTGTTGATTGCGGCTACGGGTGCTGAAAGGTCTTGAGTGCCTGAAGTTGCAGCATATAGAACCCCAGACGTCGCGAGAACAAGAGCTGAAGCGAGTAACGAACGTGTGATATGTGTCATACAGATCCCCTTTACTATGTATGATGAGGTCAGAAAAATATGAGTCCAGATCGCGGTCAGAATTGATTTACATTTGGCCATCCCCCCTTACCCCTGCTTAATTACAAGTCGTAGTTTTCCAACGTTAACCGCAATTAAAACATCGAATTTTTTGAATATGTTTTATCCAGACGGTTATAGTTTTTTATAGGTGTACTCTACGGCGAACTTTTGCGACTTTGCCGTGCCTGGTAATGGGACTTGGACAATCTGTTTGCGATCCGGCATGAGCGTAACAAAGGCGACATTGGGCATTTCGATGACTTTTTGAGATGTATCGATGGATCCGTCGGTTTTGAGCGGTTGGATTTTTAAACTTAAATCGGGCATCCACATCCGGGCGTTCCCCTGATTTTCAAATTGAAGCGATAGTAAACGATTGCCTTGTTTTTCGACGACTACCGGGTCTCGAAATATGACCTTCGGGATCGCGCCTTTTGGCTTAATATACAGTGCATCCATGTAATTGGTGAGAAATGTGACTTTGGCGACAGAGTCATTGGTGACTTCGGGCGCATTGTCGTTCTCATCAATTTTAATTTGTTCGACTTTGACTCTGAATGCTGATTCCTTTTCGATTTTTATGGGGTTGGTCCATGCGATCCGAACCGTTTCTTCCTCGCCAGGCTCAATCACCAGCTGGGTGGGGTAAATTTTGAACCATTGCTTTGGAACCGGGGCGTTTTTTTCCTCGCCTGTCTCGGAGAAATCGCGTGAATACATCGAGATTTGGACCGCAATGGGTTTGTCTTCATCGTTTTTGATAGTTAATCGCCGTTGGGATCCTTGAGTTTGGGGAACAATCGTATTGTCATCCAAAAATGTTTTGTAAGCGAATAATTCAGCGGGGCATGCGCCCAATAATAGTCCAATAACAACCATGTGGCTCAGTTTCATGGGAACTCTCCTTCGTATTATCGTAATGTTAGTTTAGGAATTTCATGACTCGTATTCCCAATTATAGCGGGGATAAAACATGGCCCCATCCGGGGCGGCCGATGCGAGTTTGCGCACGAATCTAGTCTACATGTCCGAAATGGATAATGTGATACTGTCCGTGTAAATTCCACTAAATGCTCGGCTCGGATCGACTAATCTAATTTGAATTCGAAAAATGGTATCTGATCCATTGGATTCACGAGAAAAAATGGCGACACGTTGGGGGCCAATTAAACTCACATCATCTAGACGGTCGGTGGATACGGATTGTCCAATCGGTGCGACGGTGATCCGATACGGAATCGTGTTTCCGGGGACTTGGGCGAGTGATTCGCCGCGTACGAGTTGTCCATGATTAAGGCTCTCGAAGCGAACGACTTTATTGACGGACGGGGATCCCGGAATCGTGACGTCATTTAAATTGATCCATGTGTCCTGCGCGGACAATGGGTGCATCATACGATGGCCAATCCCTAGAGTTCCGATTGTCATATCGGACGCCATACATGCCGTGGCGATACACCATGCAAATCCGATACCGAATCCACGGTAAATCACACGGGGTATACAGAGCACGGGGACCCGCCCGGAGAGCGACCCCCGATTATAGGTTCCTAATTTCGGTGGCATAGGTTCGTTTGTAGCCCTTGGCATCGAGTCGATCGGCTGGCGAGGATTCGGACGGAGTGACTGATTTTGGGAGGAGCTGAACGCGAAACAGCGGACGATCCCGGTACTTTGTAATCGTGATATCAAATTTTGGATCTGTGTCGGCTGACGACTCCACGGCGACATTTACTGACACATTTGAGTCCGACGATATATCAATCGATTTGGATACCCCCAACGAAAATTCAGAGGGAGTCCACGTAACCGCCGGGTGAGATAGCTGGGTAGATACGAGCATGGGGACAATAATTCGGATTGGAAGTAGGGCATCGAATAGTGGCAATTCATGGTGCTGTTCGGGCGTTCCGGCATACATTCGTACTAACAATTTATCCTCATAACTGCCGGGGAATATGGTTTGGTTAGGTTGGATTTGAATATAAAATGGCACATTTGCTTGGCTGCCGTTGGTGGTATTGAGCGTGGCTTTTAACACGTTTAATGGGGTAAGGGGCGCATCGATATCCAGTAACACGCTGTCGGTTAATGGGCTGGAAAATAGTTGGTAATACAGTTTTTGACCACTGCCTACGGCAAACCGTGTCAGTCCGAGGTCTGATTGCGATGGTCTGTCAGATGCAATTCGAGTATTAGCAAAATAAGACCCTTCCCTATTTTGAAACCCACTTCCCGAGAATACGAAAAAGACATCGGTGAGTGAAGTTCCGGTGGCATCAACTAAAATCTCCTCTTTTTGCAAGGTCAAGCCACTGATATCCGATGCATACACTCCGTTTGTCCCGACATTGTAGACGATCGGCGAAACCGTAAATGACGCGGTGGCGACGATAGGGACGCCAATAATTGCCCAAATTAATCCCACAATGGCTGTGTTTCGAAATGCTCCATCTGCTCCATTTTCGCGCTTCTCATGTCGCTCCGCTCCACCACGTCGAGCGAGAAACGGCGCATCTGAATCATTTGGCACCATCGCTATTTTTGAAAATAAGCCATTTTGAAACAGGCCCACAATACTATGACTATTTAACAATGGTAATCGGCTCCTCTTTTAGAATAATTCTTCCGAGATCGAGTGTGTCTGAATCCTTGTGGGTGATTCGCAATTTTATTAAACAGGTTTTGGAATTTCCAGCAAATAGTTCATAGTCCCCGGCGGACATGCCGACGACCTCGAGGACGCCGTCGTCGTCGGTTAAAAATATTTTGTCCTTAAATGGCTCCTCTGATGATATTGCCGACACTCTGATCCGGCGTTGTTTGTAGATTTTTCCGGTTTTATCAACGAGTGAACAGGTCATTGTCTGGGTTCCTGAACCTCCAAAATAGATGACGTAACCGTCAGATCTGTTGGGGTAAATAATGAAGGATTGGCGCCCTAAATCAACATCCATATCTGCTTCCGGGGCATCGACGTAAATAGTACTTTCGCCGTCCTCAAGTAATGTGGGGACAACCACGGGGCCCAAGCCATCGGAATGTATTTTTTTGTTGGCGACAATCGGGGTGTTGGCGACCATTGCCGATGGATTGATGATTGCGAAACTTCCCTGGACGGGGGCTGAGAGAGCCATCACGCCATCGGCAAATAACACGGAGGTGCCACCGGATAGCGCGGTGGATCGAATCGGTTTGTCCGAATCGGGCATGTCGACGTAACTAATATTTGCGATAGCCCGCGGTCCCACAAGCGATCCCGCCCAACTTTGAGCCTGGTAATACCCCGATGGGTGAGTTTGGTAGCCCATTGTTTCTGAGAGTACATTTCCAAACACGGTTTGACGGGAATTCACGCCATATGATTTGAAGCGAGCACTTTGTGCATAGTCACCATAGATCATAAAATTGTTTTCTGGGGTGTGGTAGCTAAGGCTTGAGAGTGCGGTTGATTGGCTCGTGTTGATCAGCTTTGAATTGAACTCCACATCATTTCCGAGATTAATTTTGAGGCCTAAACTGGTGCTTGTGTCGTCATTACTGTGCTGAACACTGACATCGAAGCTCCACGCATTGAGTTGGTAAATTGAAAATAATGCATTTATCACTGGGGATTTGTTTGTTTCAAACGTTGTATCCACGACGAATCGGGAACCTGCGCTTAGTGGGCACTCCACCGTTGTTCCAAACCGATTGTATAGAGTGTTGTCTGTATCTTGCTGAAGGTCAAAATACACTTTGAGTCGTACGCCGGATTGGAGAAAGGGCGACGTCGTTAATAGCCCCAGCAATCGGTGTTGTAATTGGCGGCTTCCTCCAGCCGTAGAGGCTCGTGCAAAATCATTGCCATACATTTCAGCTGAAATGTTGATCTGAGATTCAAAAGGTAGACTATTGGGGAGGCTGTAATAATCGAGCCGCCCCCCGAGACTCGCCGAGTTTCCACGGGCTGTCAGTCCGATACTCGGCCGAATTATCCCTTCGCGGATGAGGTGGGTGGAGTTGGCTCCGATTACTATGGTTTGGCCATTGGCCTGGATGGTGCCGCTGTGCATGGTGGCGTCGTCGATTCCCAAGGTATAAGCCCCCGCCCCTGTCATGGTTTTGGTGGATATCACCGACGGTTGTCGCCATAGATCATTGACCCCAAGGACGGCTAGATATTCGAGTTTTCCGGGCTCAATAATGAGCGAATTAAAGTTGAATTCTCGCTGGATGGTGGCTTTGATCTGACGCGTTTTTGGATCGATTACCACAATTTCCACCAACGATATGCCATCCCTCAGTGGAATGTTGTCGAACTGATGCTCACCCGATCGGAGCATAAATGTGTCCAACTGAACTTTGTTGGCATAAATTTCGACAATCGCGGTGTCATCCAAGCGGATTGACATACTCACAAAATGAATTCGTTGATATCGATTCGACTCCTGAATGGTGCCGATCCGTGCGCCCCACACATTCGACACGTTCAGAAAATCGATAGCCACGGGATCCACATCCCCCAATGAATAATCGAGGCCGACGGTCCGCTCCCGACGGCTTACTTGGAGTTGGTCGATATACCAGTCCAATGCGGTAGGCGGGGTTGACATGTTGGCTAAAAAGGCGCGCCGCCCCCGGGTTTTGATGACGGTGCTGTGGATATTGACAACAGTTGATACCAAGAGTTCCCCTGAGGATTGATCGAGTATGTGGTCCGTAATTTGGTGCCCTTCGACATTGATTGCCCCTGAAATTTTGGCGGGAGAAAAATAGGCACCGCTTCGTTTGGGGCTTATGCCATTCTTGACCGGATGGAATATTTTTTTCTTGGAGTTAGTTGGGGTTTCAAGTCGTATTTGGCCGAGGCCTTTTAAATATTGGCATCCGAATCCATCCGCTTTTAATTTTTGGGACAAAATATGGCCCGAGTTTGGGTCAATGGATTTGAGTAGCAACGCCATGACTTCTGGGGTAATCCTGGCGCCGGCTAAGGTGTGGGGAGAGAGCTCGAATTCTTTCGTTCCCACGAGTGCGTTGATGGTGACTTCCCCGATGTCTTCGCCGTTAATAAACAGACCCACTAGGTCTTCGGTGATGTCTTGAACCACTGAGTTGCCGAATACGGACTGAAACAGTCGTGCTTTTTCGTTCGTCGTCGGTGGGAGTGGTTCGGGCGGTGGCTTGATCGGGATACGATGTGTGCGACGGATTAGTTTTTTTCGGATTAGTTTTTTCGAGTGGTGCTTGACGGGTTTCTTTTTGATGATTTTTTTTACAGGCTTGGCATTGGAAATACATAATTGCGGGACGGATCTCACCGAGCCTTCGGAGGTGATGGGGGTGCCAGTGATCCACGTGTCGACCCAATGTGATATTGGGAAATAAAGGAGTCCCGCGACAATAAGGAGTGCAACCGTTATCCGACCCAACTGATGCATCAGTGTCTCGGGACCTGGTCACTCGGCATGGTCGCCGATAGGCATGGTAGTGTGAGATGAGCATTCAATCCCTGAGTGGACGGGCGATTTTGAATAGGCGGCGTTTCATGTGGTGGAGTCATTTGTCGACCGTGTAATGGAATTTACGCCATCAACTGCGTAACGCCCCATTGAATGCCACGTGGGGATTGGAATCGGTCAATAAAACAATGAGTTCGAACTGGGTAAGACGGGCAGTTGACCATGGTACTCTCCTAACTGAATGAAAGAATTGCTTTTCCAGCGAATTGGGATAGACGTTGGTACGTAGTGGCATTGGGTGCTGATTCAAGGGTGAACGTTTCTGTATTTTCGGTGAATTTACTTTCTATTTTTTCGGGAGTAATGCTCTCCAGCTGCTTGGCCAATGCCGGCGATGCCTTTGTAATATCGGTTTTGGAACTGATTAATCCGACCGACTGAAAGGCTTTAAGGCGCGCTTGCGTATCGGATGAAATGGTTTTTCCATCGGGAAGACCAGCGGTTACTTCGGTTGTGGCGAATTCGACATGGTCTTTCAAGCGGTGTGAGATATGTTCCCGTTGTACCTGTTGGGCGGGGGTGTTTTGGTGTGTTCTAAATGTACGCAGCGAATTTTTGGCCACCTGTCCCGCGCCCCAACTAATTAATCCGACAAACGGTGCCGCGACACCACTGGTACATGCGCCAGCGGCTAATGTTGATACGCCGACGCCAACATCGATGGCCCCGCAGATCGCCTTGTCTTTACCCCGAATACGGTTCAGCTTGGCGCAGGCGGCGAGATCCTCAGCGAGCTGCTTTTGGACAGAGGACTTTGTATCCATTTGTTTCGCACACGAATCGAGGTGTGAGGCACGACTGTAACATCGTGCACCCGCCGCAAGAGATCGCAGTCCGGTCAGAATGGTTGTGACGCCGATGGCCGTCCCAAGCGTATTTCCAAGTTGGGCTAGTCCTTTGATAGCGGCTCCTCCCAATTCTGCACTTTTAAGCGCATTCCCGGTTTGAATAATCGCAATGGATGAGTAACTCACTCCATCGATACCAACCTTTCCAATGCCCCGTGAGACTTCCTTTGTAATACCTAGACCTTTAACTTTTTCATTTGTATTCTGCAAAAAACGTCCGATAGCAGTCATCGCCTGTTTAGTACGTTGCTGAAGGGGAGTGTTAATGTTGATCCGGCTAAATCCTGGGATACTGAATGATGGTAAAAAGGTTGATAATTTTCTAGGATTAGATGCAAAATTTTTTTTGGTCTCGCCTATATTCATAAATGATCTCCTGACTTTCAGATATCCTTAGTGTAAAGGGAGTAAGACTCAGCAGATATGGCGGAAATTAATTGGGATAGTTTGGCCTCAAATGATCTGATAATTAACGGATCCGCGGTTGCCCCGTTGTGTAAAATCTCTTCCGTGTCGAATCTCAACTGGTATCGACTCACGGAGTCAGCGGTTTTTTCGACCCATTGTAAGTCATTCTCTGTGACTCGAATTCGAGTGTTCTCAACCCCATTAATTGTGATAATCAGCTCGGTTGTGTGGGCGGCACCTAACCAGGCTAATATTGCATGACGAACCTCGGCGGCTGGGTTACTTGAAGTGTGTGATTGACTATGTGGGATGGCCATCGGGTACTCCTGGTTGTATCCAACTGCCTAAAACAGTCGGGTGTCTTTATAGGTTCCCGAATCGGTGACCGATTAAACTCGGTCAGGTGTGGGGGCATCGAGTGCACCCGGAGTGGCGATGTTATTCTGCCGGTCGCGTGCGGTTGATAATGTCTACGGCTCGTTCAAATTCGGGACCGCCGCCCCATTCGGCGCTTTGTTTAAACGCCTCAGTTGCCGGCCCCCTGTGACCCATGGCCAGGTAAGCGGTGCCAATAGCTGCGGAAATGGCCGCGTCCGGTCCCCCCAGCGCGATTGATTTTTTAAACGCTTTGATGGCATCTTCCCAGCGCTCTTGGTATTGGAATGCCACCCCAAGCGCCTGAAATACCACCTGATGTTGCGGGTGTGCTGTGACTAACGGTTTTAAGAGGGCAATGGCACGGTTGGGTTCGCCTGATCGAGAATAAAAATTTGCTTTTGCACAGTGAAGCTCGACGTCATGTGGGGCAACTTGTATGGCTGCATCAATTGCGGAAATGGCATTGGTAGTTTGCCCCAGTCCCTCATATACGAGGGCAGCCCGGAAATGTTGCTCGGGATCCTCAGGGTTTCGGCTGATGAGAATTTGAACCCATGGTAAGGCATCGGCCCAACGGTCTAACTCGATATAGGAATGGATCAGTTGATTGATTCCATCCATAAAGGTAGGGTCAAGGGTACATGCGCGCTCGAGTTCGATGACCGCTCGGGTTGGGTCCTGAGACAGAAAGGCGAGTTGCGATCTTAAAAAATGGGCATCGACCGATTCAGAGTCAGGGGTGAGGCAAGCGTCGAGAGTTGATACCGCGTCCGGTACGTTCTCTGTTCTCAGGAACGATCGACTGGCAATCACCGCCATGTCCAGTGAGTTGAGTGGCGGCATGGCACGGTATCGTTTGATCACTTCGGAAAATTCTCCATTTCGGAATAATCCATCAAGTAACACCGTCGCGGCGCCCGTATGATTGGGATCTCGCTGTAAAATCGACTCGGCGAGTACTATCGCATTCTGGATATCCCCCACTTCTACGTTCCAACGCGCTCGTTCAGTGTTCACTTCGATATGGCTGGGGTCTAACGCTTCCGCCGCATTTAGTGCGTGGTCCGCGTCGGTGAAATGACCCAGAGTTGTTGCCAAAGCGGCAATTATCACGTGGACGTCGATGGTTCGTTCGTCCGGCGGAACATCTAATAACGTGTGATAGGCCTCAATAATTTTTTTCATTTTAATCTCCTAACTGGCGAGTAATAATACTTTTCCGGCGACGGCAGTCATTTTTTGAAAGGGTGTAGCGTCCGATTTGATTTCGGGGATTAGCGTTTCTGTATTTTCGGTGAATTTACTTTCTATTTTTTCGGGAGTAATGCTGGCCAGCTGCTTCGCTAATGCCGGCGATGCCTTTGAAATATCGGTTTTGGAACTGATTAATCCGACCGACTGAAAGGCTTTAAGGCGCGCTTGCGTATCGGATGAAATCGGTTTTCCATCGGCAAGACTAGCGGTTACTTCGGTTTTGGCGACATTGACATGGTCATTCAAGCGGTGTGAGATATGTTCCCGTTGTACCTGTTGGGCGGGGGTGTCCTGGCCTGTTCGAAATGCACGCAGGGAATTTTTAGCCACTTGTCCAGCGCCCCAACCAATTAATCCTGCAAACGGTGCCGCGGCACCACTCGATAAGGCTCCCGCGACTAAGGTTGACGTTCCGACCGCGACGTCAATCGCCCCACAGATCGCCTTGTCTTTGCCACGAAGGCGATTCAAGTCGGCGCAGGTTTTGAGATCGTTAGCGAGCTGCTTTTGGATAGGGGAATTTGTATCCATTTGTTTCGCACACGAATCGAGGTGTGAGGCACGACTGTAACATCTCGCGGCCCCCGCCAAATCTCGAACCCCTGATAGAATGGCAGTGACTCCGAGGGCCGTTCCCATCAGATGTCCCACTTTTTCCAATCCTTCCAATGCTTTTTCTCCACCAATTTGGGCGCCAGTCATGATCTTTTCGGTTTGTTCCACCGATGCGGCACCCCAACTCACGGCGTCGATTCCAATTTTACCGATCGCTTTTGATAGTCCGCCGGATAGGCCCAACTCTTTAACGGCTGTGTTGGTATTTCGCAAAAAATGGCCGATCGAAGTCATCGCGGAGTGGACCTTTTGGCTAATAATTTGAGTCATTGGTGTCTGCTTATAGCCCTCAATCTTCGTGGCAACGGCTTGGCGTATTGAGGATAGGTTTTTGGCGGCCGTAGTCGTCGCTGTTTTGATTAAACTCGATGCGTTTTGCATTGGATTGAAGTTGATCGCCATGGGCCGCTCCTTTACCGGTGGTAAACCGTTAGATTTCTTTCGTGTGAATACTAAATGTTTGGGATGTGATGGACGAGATCAGCTTGTCGATTTTGTCGGCGAATGATGCGGCAAACGATGGATCGGTGACATTCCCGTTGAATAACAGGCGACCGTCATCGAATTTCAACTCATATCGATTGAGTTGATCGGGCGATTTTTCGGCCCATTGGATGCTTCCAGATGTCAGTCGAATTCGGACATGGGTCATGGTCGCGATTGTGATTATCGCTTCGGACGAGTGTATTTCTTCCAACAGGATGCCCACGGCTTTGGATATCTCCTGGGTATCCCGTCGGGCCGGCTTAGCGGATTCGGATGGTTGCGCCAGTTGCAACCGACCGCGGTCCATCATCAATTGCTGGATATTAATAAAAACCGGTGTTCCGTTCATTGGATGAGATCCAGGCCCAAGTGAAGCAACGCACTGCTAAATAGGCATATGAAAAATAACGCGCTCCGGGTGAGTAGTGACACAACGATTGCCCCCATATCAAGTTCATTGGTGAGGTCATCTTTGACCTGAGTAACGTGGCCGATATAGACGAATCCCTCCATAACGATTAGCCCTATGCAGGCCCCCGCATATCCCCCCCATCCCAGAAAAATGGCAATGGCTATCAGACTAGCAAAGACGCCCAATTCAATCCCGATGGCCCCCCAAAAACCGATCGATGTGACGGAATTTAGTGGCAATGAATAGTCGGGCAATACCTTACCTTCAATAATTTCGGGATGATGATTAATTTCAGAAACCGACGCTCGCACAATGCGTCGATGAGCCCATCGAATACATCGTAGTAACCCGATTCCGACCAATAGGCACACCATAATGGATACAAAAATCCCCATAATAAAGTCTGGATCCGCAGGGCTCATTCCAAGTAGAGCATCAATTTCTAATACAGTGAGATGGTGGAGGTGCTGGATCCAATTATCCGGGCTCACTGGAACATCCAAACTGTTTCTGAGCACCTGAATAATGGATCGGATAATCGACGGATTAGTTGAATGGCTCAACACCCAAGGCAGCCAATCCATGAACACGAAATACCATACCCAGCTGGACCCCATCGTTAGCATCGCGATAGCCATCGAGGAATCGGTCGGGTGGTTGTCGACTCGTGCATCGACATCCTGGCCCAACAACAATTGGTACTGGGTATTTAACGACCGGACGGAATGAGATAGAAACTCGGTTAACATGGGCATGGATGCGGCTAGCATGACGAGTGTTGACAGTCCGATACCATTAATTCCCAATACAATATGATCGTGTCCACCGCACAGCCAAAATGTAATTCCGATCCAACATAGCCCCAACGTATATACGACGAAAAACCGTTCGAGGCGTCCCTCGATCCAGCGTTTGACGGTATTGTCGAAATGAGCAATTCCAAAAAAAATGATGGCCATCACTAACGTGAACCCGTATACCGCCAAAAATCGGTGTGACAAATCATGGGCGAACGCGATCCCTGCACCTGTGATGGCCATCGTTATCCAGTTAAACCCGAATCCCCGAACGGGTTGATGGGCGAACAGTAGGCCGCTGATGACACAACTGGCACCGGCCGTCGCACTTAGGAGTAATCCCAGACTCATGGTTCCTGGTGATAAGTGTGACAATCCCTCAGAGGCAGTGACGGCTTCAATTCCAATCGCACCCAAAATGACAGATGCGACCACACTGTGGACGATCGATGTTTTGGTCCAACTTCGGTACACCAATTGAACCAATGTTGATGGTATTCCAATCGGATTTCGCAAGTCATAGCGGCCCAATCCAGGGAATAATCGGTTCAGATCGTCGTTTGTCCGATCCAAACTGACGGCCATAATTCGTGATGAAAATACAATGAATAGGGCGTGGATTACAACGCCAAACGCGAGCATTAGAGAAATCATGACGATATTGTGTTGGATGATATGCTCGGCTTCCGTAGAATGGGACCACGCCGAATGCCAAGCCTCACTGGCTGACGCGAGATTGATCACATGGCTACCCAGTCCAAACCAATTTCGAGCGATCGATTCGGTGGTTAATGTAATCCATACCCAGATATCTAAAACGGATACGCTGACAATAATTGCGAGTAGCGCGTGTCCGATACGGCGAAAAATACCCGGGGATTGATGAGATATCTGCATGGACATTCGGTTTGCAGCAACGGCGATGCTGACGGCCAAGGCGGTGGCAGTGACAATGCCCCACACCAGTAATATGAGTTGTACGCCGTGATGTAGTTTAATTACCACCATTGCTAAGCCAATCGCTGTAAATAGAGCAATAATTGAAGAAAAAAATACACACTGTTTTTTTATAAACGTCCCCAAACATTGGCGAATAAACTCAAACAATGCGGCTTCAGATTCGCTATGCGTTTCGGTGCTTCGTGACCGTGTTAATGTCACAATCGATAGGATCAGTGTGAGTATCGACACAATGGGAATAATCCAGTGCCAAATCGGAAAAAGATGGTAAGACGCCATAGCCCGCTCCTTCGAAAAAGAATGACCCGTCCATTCCCGATTGGGCAGGGAATTAAACATCGGTCCGGGGGTGACCCATCGCCAGTGACACCTGGCCACGATTGAGAGGTAGGCTGAGTGTTCCGTTTGGGGGTATGATCATTCAATGTGGATTAAAAATATCTGCCACGCGCTGGAGTTTGAACGAGTTGATCGCCGCTATGTCGCGCATTTAGTGTGGATGGACCATGATGTGTTGGACCCCCCAGCGACACTGCTACATCCCACCGAAATCGAGCGCTGGAACCAATTTAAGTCACCCTCCCGACGGCAGCAGTTTTGTAATGGACGATATTGTGCCAAGCGCGCATTGTCGCCCTATTTGCCGGGGGTATCGATGGCGGCGATTGAGGTGACATCCGGGGTGTTTCAACAACCCATTCTGAGTGGTTCGACAGCCACTGGGTGCGGCGTTTCGATCGGGCATTCGGGTACCGTATCCGCTGCGATTGTATTTCCGGAGGGTCACCCGATTGGAATCGATGTTCAAGTAATAAATGCCACGAAGACGGCGGCGATCCATTCCGTCCTTACCGACAACGACCATCAGATAATCGCTCACACGCCGATCGAGTCGTCATCGGCCCATACCCTGTGTTGGTCCGCCCGAGAAAGCCTTTCAAAAGTGTTGAAAACGGGTATGATGGTGTCCCAGTTTATTTATGAAATCAGTCAAATAACTCGACTTAATGAGACCTGGTGGGATGTTCGATTTGCGCATTTCCATCAATATCGCGCCCTTATCCGTGTTCAGCCAACAATGGTTATGGCGCTGTGTATCCCCAAACATTCGGCCATCTCGGTCGATGCTCTGGCCTAAACCTAATCCCTATTTGGAGAACTTGCTAATGTCTGAATTCCCCCAGTGTCCTGAATGTGAATCCCGTTACACGTATTTTGATGACCCGATGTATATATGCCCTGAATGCAGCTATGAATGGACGTTGTTGGACTCCGCAATGCCGGAGCGGCCCATGGTAGTCGATGCGAATGGTACCCCGCTTATGGATGGTGATTCTGTGGTGGTGATCAAGGATTTGAAAGTAAAAGGGGCGTCGTCGGTGTTGAAAATGGGTACCAAGGTGACGCACATTCGTCTAACCGATGGCGACCATAATATCGACTGTAAAATTCCCGGGTTTGGCGATATGAAATTGAAGTCAGAGTTTGTAAAAAAGAGGTCGTGATGGTTATGAAATACGTACGATGGGTGGCGCTGTTGATGCTAACTACCCAATGGGTAGTCGCGAATGATGTTGAAGTTCGGTTTCATGAGTCCGTGGTGAACTCGGCGATTCAAGTAGTCGGGCCACTGACTGGGAAAGGGGATTTGGACACCCCCCTGGGAAAAAAATCTTACACGTGGACCATTTCAAATCCGCGCGTTGTGGTTCAACCAGACGGTCTAGGCCTCGTGGCGGATACCGCTGTTGATTTGAGCGGGTTTAAGTATAGTACGGTGACGTCGGGTACCGTCGGCGCACAGATGAATCCGTCGAATTCCAAGATGGATATTCGGCTGAAACGCGCCTCGTTTGCGTTAGATTTTGTAGTATTTGGGAATCGGATTCATCTGACTGATATTGATGTCAGCGGTGCGTTTTCTCAAACCTTCAGTATCTCTGTGCCGACCTTTAATCAAACGATCGTTATTCCCGCGACCTCGGGTCAGCCGACAACATCCGTCTATTTGCGAAGCGGTACCCCGAACATCGATTTTCAACCACCGTTTTTGGTCGTCGGGGCGCCGTTAATTGTCGAGCCTCGGCGATAGAGTGCAGAGTGCAACAACTATACTGCCCCCAGATCTGGGGGC